>DAIQNU010000026.1:15075-17846 GCA_036788235.1 Cyclobacteriaceae bacterium | reverse complement strand
AAGTTCACTTTCTTTGCAATGACTACCGCTTTTTTAACTTTGCGAGAAAATGTTTGAATTATGTTCAGTGTTAAAATTGGTAATGGTAAGAAGATCTTCCTTTTACTCTCATTTTTTTTATATTTAGTATGGTCTTGCAAAGCTCCAAATCAGGAAAAAGATGTTCTTGAAACCCAATCTGAATTTGATACACTGAAAATCAGCTATGCCAAAGGCTTCCATTTATTAACGAAGGATGGTTTTTATATTATAGAAACAACCGGAACTGCAAGGGAGAAAAATGAATCTGTTAAGTATTTGATGTTGTCTGAAAATGCAACTGCACCTGAGTGGGCTGCTGACATGGTTCAGGTTTCATGGCCATTAGAAACACTAGTAACTACCTCTGCTTCTCATGTTGCCCTGCTTTCGGTATTTGATGCAGAACATATTGTGAATGGGGTTTCAGCACAGGAACATATTTTTAATGGCAAAATTCATCATCAGATTAAAGAAGGTCGAACACATGAAACCGGCATGGATGGTAGTATGAATTTTGAATGGATCCTGGGCAATCCACCTGACCTGCTTATGTTGTCAGGAGGCAATTCCAGTATGTCTGACAGATACCGGATACTCAAAGAATCAGGAATACCAGTTTTGACGAACAGTGATTGGAAGGAAAGCCATGTTTTGGGACGTGCCGAATGGGTGAAGATAATGGGCATTTTACTCAATCGCTATCAGGAAGCGGTCACTTTTTTTGAAATGGTAGAAGATAACTACGATGCTCATAAAGGACTATTACAAAATACATTGAATAGGCCAAGGATTCTTATAAATAATCCTTTTAAAGGGGTTTGGTATATGCCTGGTGCTGAAAGTTATATTGCAGAATTAATACAAGATGCTGGTGCTGACTATATTTGGTCTCATCTTGCCGGAAGCAATGCACATCCACTTGATTTTGAATCTGTTTATGAAACTGGTGTAGAGGCAGATTATTGGATAAACCCTGGAACATCGAATTCGATGCAGCATTTATTAGCACAAGATCAGCGTTTTAATGATTTTAAAAGTGTTAAGGAAGGAAAAGTTTTCAACAGTACACGTCGCTTAAATCAAGCAGGAGGCAATGATTATTTTGAAGGTGCTGTGCTCAGACCTGATTTGGTGCTGGCCGATTTAATTCATATTTTTCATCCCGATCTTCTTCCTGAGCACAATTCCGTTTATTTTGAGTTGATCAAATAAATATTTCCCAAATGGTATCTTTTTGTTTACCGCAATAGTAGAATGTCTAATAAATCTACATACTCATCATTATTGTTTATAGTATTTTTATTGATAGCAATAGTGATTTTATTTACTGCCGATATCATGCTAGGCTCAGTAAAGATACCTCCCGGCGAGTTATGGAATATACTGATAGGAAAGGGATCCAATGTAGCTTGGGAAAATATTCTATTCAAAATACGTTTGCCCAAAGCTTTAACTGCGATCCTGGCTGGAGGTGCGCTCGCTGTATGTGGACTTCAGATGCAAACACTTTTTCGTAATCCGCTTGCCGGCCCATCTGTTTTAGGAATTACAGCCGGAGCCAGTTTGGGTGTAGCTGTTGTTTTTTTGGGCTCAGGGCTCTCAACCAGTATTTATGCTTTGCGTGAAATAGGTATTCAAGGAAGTTGGTTAGTGTTTTTTGCTTCTACTGCTGGCTCAGCATTTGTTCTAAGTCTCGTTCTATTGCTTTCTTTCCGTGTAAATGATAATGTCATCTTACTTTTAGTAGGCATTATGGTAGGGAACATAACGCTGAGCTTAGTGAGTATATGGCAATATTATAGCCATCCCGACCAAATACAGGACTATGTACTATGGACTATGGGAAGCTTAAATGGGGTTGATAGTAATGCATTAAAGGTGCTGTTTTTAATGGTTTCACTGGCGCTTATTTTATCCATCGCAATTAGCAAAATGCTCAATATTTTGTTATTGGGCGAAAATTATGCACGAAGCTTAGGTTTAAATATTCGATATGTTCGTATAATTATAATTCTGGCATCCAGCATTCTTACAGGAAGCGTTACTGGGTTTTGCGGCCCTATAGGTTTTGTCGGAATTGCAGTACCACATTTGGCCAGGGTAATATTGAAAACTTCAGATCATCGATGGTTAACACCTGCATCTTTTTTAACAGGTGCAGTTATTTTATTGTTTTGCGATATTATCGCTCAAATGCCTGGTACTGCCGCAACCCTTCCAATCAATGCCATTACGGCACTAATTGGTTCTCCGGTCGTTATTTGGGTCATCATGAAGCGAGGAAACTTAAAATCTTCATTTTAATATGTTGACTACCCACGACTTGAAAATCGGTTACCAATCTACCAGAAAAAAAAGCATCATAGTCGGTGGGCCTTTAAACCTTCACTTACAAAAGGGTGAACTTGTTTGCCTGCTAGGACCTAACGGGGCAGGCAAGACAACATTATTAAAAACACTTACTGGAATGTTGAAGCCAATTTCGGGAGATGTCTTGATTGAAGGCGAAAGTGCTTTTAAAATAACACCAAGAAAATTGTCTAGATCAATTAGTTTAGTACTAACTGACCGTCAACAGATAGGGAATATGACTGTTTACGGGTTGGTGGCTTTGGGGAGATCGCCATATACAGGCTGGTGGGGCAATCTGGGTCGAAATGATGAGCAGATCATACAGCAGTCTATGCAGGACGCGGGTATTTCGCATATGGCTTCTAAATATCTGGATCGGATAAGCGATGGCGAAAGGC
>DAIQNU010000026.1:0-15065 GCA_036788235.1 Cyclobacteriaceae bacterium | reverse complement strand
TAGCCAGAGCATTGGCACAGGATACAAACCTGGTGATTTTAGACGAACCTACGGCGCACCTGGATCTACCCAACCGCACAGAAGTGATGCTAACATTAAAAAAGCTTGCGGCTGATAAAAACAAAGCGATATTGTTATCTACCCACGATCTTGATTTGGCTTTGCAAACTGCTGACGTATTATGGATATTCGGTACCGATGGGCAGCTGCTCCAGGGAGTACCTGAAGATTTGGTTTTAGACGGGTCACTTTCAGGCGCTTTTCCATTGCAACATTCATATTTTGACTTACAAAGTGGAAGTTTCAGATTGACCCAATCGGGCGACAAATCTCGTATTAAAGTCATTGTGTCAGGTGTAAAGTCAGTGTGGATAAAAAAGGCACTGGGTCGGCGAGGCTTTAAGATTGTAGAAGGCGATGATTTTGATTTTCTTATTCAAAATGCGCCTAATGGAGATAAAATAATTATTTCCGAAGTTTCAGGACAAAAAACCTACATAGCAGACCACATCAGACATCTGTTAAATATACTGGAAAATTTCTGATGCCAATTTAACCAGCTTGGATTAGTTCCAAAATGCAGGATGGTTATAATATAGAATATTGCTGTATTAAAGACCGTTTTCTACTGATTCTGGGTTACCCCAGATTCTCTTGTATGGATTCTATCTTTAATCAGCGCACTCACTTTTAATCCTTGGGCCACACCATTTTCTATTGCAGGACGATAATGAATACCTCCATAGAGCCTGCTTATTGCGGCCTCTTGAGACGCTTCTACAAACGAATTGAAAGATCGAACTGGAAGGCCATAATCAACTTCAGAAGAATCATTAAATTGAAAGTTTTCACCAAATAGTTCCGTAAGCGTATGCGCTGCGGCAGTGGATATAACACTGTGGCCGCTTGTGTACTCCGGGAAAGGAGGTGTTTGCAATAGTGGCGCCCATGATTCATCTAAATATTTATTAATCACAGTTTCAGGGCGTATCAATATACTTCTCCATTTTTCATCCCAGCACGCGATAAAGGCATCGAATAAAGCGATTGATGTCAATACGTATGTTTCAGCGGTTTCTGTCATAGTGAAATTAGCCTTTCGACTAGCTATTCCAGCTATTTCCATCCAATGCCCTCCAGGGGTGATCTTTTTAGTGGCAAACATCGTATGGCCTTTGTGATGTGAGACATATGGATTGCAATCCCAAAATTTGGCAATATCTGTTTTATCCTCGCAAAGCGTATTTACAGCTTCATATACCTCTATCATTTCTGCATAAAATTGACTATCAGGATCCAGGCTAAAGGGTGTTGGTGGTGGAGGCATAAATTGGTTGCAAGAATCCATGGCCAGAGTTCTGATTTTATTCCAGTTAGGCTCTATGCCTTCCATATAATCTGGTGGAGTAGGTTTCCAGGCATATTCTTCGTTGATCACTGAATATTTGGGAAAAGATCGCGACTGATTATAATTATCTTCACTTGCCCAATCCATAACATGCTTGGCTACTTCATTGCCATAATCGACCGAGCGTTGATAAACTTTTTTTGGAATTCGAAAAGATTTGAAATTTTCATGCAAAGCGTCTTCCAGTACGTCTAACTTATCTTCCGAAAAAATCATTTTTCTACCTATAACCATAAGCGCTTGAACGGCCGAAAGCGAAAGGCAATATTCACTTGCAGGGTCAGGCTCTGGAAAAGGCTTTAGGCCATTGATCTGACCTGCCAAAGACACAAAACCTGATTGTTCATGCTTCAATATTTCATAGGCAGCTATACTTGTATAAGCGTAGATTCTGCTTGCAACTGGCGGAGAAAAAATATCATGGACAATTATATCAGTCAGACCTTTCATGCTTTTGTGCAAAAGCATGGGATTTGAAGCTTGCTCCTTGTAGGCATCATTGGTGCTTTCGCATGATGAAAGCAAACAAATTATTACCATAACAATCGTAACTACAGGGTAAAAGCTAATTTCTTTCATTGTAATTCATTTAATATGTTTAGCCAGTATATGGCATATCGAATAATCCAGACTGGAGTTTTTATACACGCATTAAAATTTGCATAATTAAAAATGGCAGCAGCTACAGTGTATTTTATATAAACATATTGTAAAACACTGATTGTTTTGATGCCGCCATCCTTGCAAATTTAAATAATAGTAAGCATTTTTTAAATTTTCGTTTAAAAGGAACTTGGTACATAAAATAATTGTGTAATTACAAAAAGTGTATATTTCCATTTGCAAGATTAAACTGAGATTCTATAGCTAAATCTTAACAGATGTAGGGGGTGTTGATTACATTGGATCAGAATTCATATTCTGCTGATCGAGAAAGGGTAGTTGCTCATTGTTTTGTAGTTTGTTAAAATGTCTGATGATTAAGAATTGATCCTGTTTTTCATTAATATCAAGTTTACGAGACTCAATTATACCTTTTAGTTTTGGTTCTGCTTTCAACAATTTTGGGTATATGTCCTTATCAAATTTTTTATAATCCATCAAATCACCATCTATACTTAAATAGTAATTGTATTTATAGACGAGGTATTTTTCGGAAGGAGCAACGAATACTGCCTGAGGGTTTAATTTGTCAAACTCAGGTCGCCGATCTTGTATAACCTCCTGCTCTGTGCGCAACACACATACTGCCCCACTAACAATAACCTCAAAAAAATCATGTTTCATTTTCTTTTCATTAGATATAGCATGGGAAGAAATAAATACCCGATTTACACCCAGTTCTTCATCTAAAAATTGAAATAGTTTAACCTTGGAGGAGTGGAAGGCTAGTTGCTGCGACTTATTTTTTATACGAATAGATCCGTTATCGCTATCAAAATTTAATGATCCATGGAGAGTCTTGCCATTTTTTAGGTAAAGTGTACCCTTCCACCATGCATTTTCAGCATAAGTTGATGTGGTAAATACCACTAAAATTAACCCAACTAAAAAAGTTAATTTAAATCTACATTTTAATGAAAAATTTGGCATGCATTGTTAAATATGCCAAAAAATTACTATTTAATTTTTAATTAGTCAATATGCAATGAATTATATGTGGTTTATTGATAATATTATAAATATTTAAATGGGCTGTGTATAAGCATAAAATTTATATAAATGCAAGAAAAATGGTTTTGGAAGGTAAAAATTTGACCCTCATGAGGTACTTTAAACTCCTTTTGAGGATTAGGTGCTTTATTTTTTAACTGACCAGTTTTTTTTATTATTTCAATAATCGCTTCAGTTTGTATGCTTTAATTAAAGTATTAACAAACCCTATTGCTTTTGATTGATATATTAGAAAAGTTAAAAAAATAAATTATCTAAAATTGAATGTTTTGTTGTATTGTTAGTGATTTATACCCTTTTATTTTATAAATACAATAGTAAATGTGTAATTTGTTGAAAATAAGTCAATTGAAATTAAGTATTATTGATAATTCTTTAAATTGGATTCTATTTACTTTGCTTTATTTTAAATAAACCAAATTATACAGAATAAAAAATTGAAAAAGTGTAAATAAAAGAATAAAATTTGCTTTAAATATCATTTTACATACCTTTGTCTTGTAGGTTAATTATTCAGAGATCAATTCAGTTACTTGAAAAAGTACAATTAGTATCCATCATGCCGGAAGTGATGAAATACGTTTTACGGTCAATAAACTAAGTATTATTGATTATGTAGAAATTAGCTTTCTGTAATATTATACCTACAACAGTACGCCTCTGAATTTTTGTACGCGCCTACAAATGTGTGACATAGTGAAAATGTCGCAAATACCTATTTAATAATTTCTTAAATAAAAATTGCTATGATTAAAAATCTACTCATTGTAGCATTGCTATTTTATGGCATTGCTGCAAATGCGCAAGATGCGTATGTAACCGGCAAGGTGACTTCGGGCATGGATGAAAGCCCACTTCCCGGTGTAAATGTAATTGTAAAGGGAACAGCTATAGGTACTATTACTGATGTTGATGGCGCTTATCAAATAGCAGTTCCAAAAGATGCCAAATCACTTCTATTTAGCTACATAGGCTTTCAGTCGGAGGAAGTTGAATTGGGTGGTCGATCTCAAATCAACATGGTTTTATTTGTTGATATAAAAGAACTTACTGAAGTAGTCGTGACGGCTATAGGTATAGAACGTGAGAAAAAAGGATTAGGCTATGCGGTCTCTGAGCTTGAGGGCGGTGACATAGCACAGCGATCGGAGCCAGACGTAATAAGAGCCTTAAACGGCAAAGTTGCAGGTGTCCTTATTCAAGGTGCTGGTGGGGTCACTGGCGGCAATACCAACATTACCATTAGAGGGAGCTCATCACTTACTGGAAATAATCAACCGCTTTTTGTAGTCGATGGTATACCTTTTGACAATTCAACTCAAGGTTACTCAGATCAAGGCGGAAATAGTAATACTAACAGAGCGTTTGACATTGACCCCAATATTGTTGAATCAATAACCGTATTAAAAGGAGCTGCTGCCGCGGCATTGTATGGTTCCAGAGCCCAAAACGGTGTGATTATAATTACCACAAAAAATGGTGGCAGATCTACTAAAAAAGGTTTAGAAGTTAATTACCGTGCATCATTCGGCACAGAAGAAGTATCCAAATTGCCCGATTATCAAACTAAATATGGTCAGGGAGGAAATGGCAATGTATACATAGAGAATTATTTTGGTTCGTTTGGAGCTCCATATACAGCCTATGAAACGGTACCACATCCATATACAAACCCAGCCTTAGGGCCTTTTCTTAACTCTCCTTCATTTCAGGCAGTAGCTACACGCGGTGATGATGTCACATATGAACCATTCGTTGATAAATATCGAAACTTTTATGATCGCGGTAAGTTGCAAGAGCATGCATTTTCTGTGCAGTCGGGAGGCGAAAAAACGAATATATCCGCTGGCCTGTCTTGGATGGACAATACCGGTATTATCCCCAACTCTTCTGTCAATAGAATTTCAGGTAACATTGGTGGAAGCGCTAAATTGGACAATGGAATTACACTCTCTGCTGGCCTAAACTATGTAAGTACTACACAAAAAAATCCTTCATTGGGCAGTGGCAACTTCGGTGGTCAATCTGCCGCACAGCTTGTGCTATGGATGCCAACGAGTTTCAATTTAGATGGATACCCTTACCAAAGAGAAGAAGATGGAGGTGCTATGTATTATCGTACGGTAAATAACCCAAAATGGGTAGCTGACAATACAAGTAACATAAGTAATGTAGATCGCTATTTCGGAAATGTAAAGGTATCTTATGACATCACCGATTGGATGAACATCGGCTATCAGTTGGGATTTAATGCTTACACCGACAGACGTTCTTCAGTATTGGAGCCAAATGGATTTGGGTCAGCCATAGTTGCATCTGGTAACATGGTGCAAGGGAATTTTTATAATGCTGAACTTGATGGAAACCTTTTATTAAGCATCAATAAGGCATTGTCAGAGAACTTCTTTCTCAGAACAATAACAGGTTGGAACATCAATCAACGTACAAGCACTGCTTCACAGTTTGGTGGAAATGGAATCATCGAAAGAGGTATTAGGTCATTTACCAATACATCCTCGCAGTTTATTATTGAAGATCGTTTTGTAAGAAGGAGGTTTGCAGGTTTGTTTGCTGATGTCTCACTTTCTTATCAGGAATGGGCATTTGTTAACTTCACTGCCAGAAATGACTGGTCATCCACATTGCCTGCTGACAATCGGAGTTACTTCTATCCTGGTTTAAGTTCTTCGGTTGTATTGTCTGATGCCCTCAATATAAAAAGTAATATTCTAGACTATGCTAAAGTACGAGCAGGGGTAGGGCAAGTTGGTAACGACGCAGACCCATATCTTACTATAAATAACTTTCTACTTAATCAATCAGTAAATAATGCTTCGGGTTCTACCCAGTTCCCATTTAATAATCAATTTGGCACTATCAATGGTTCAGCGTTAAATAGCAATAGGGGCAATCCGATTTTGAAACCAGAACTTACTACTGAGGTTGAGTTCGGCACAGAGTTGATGTTTTTTAAGCAAAGAATAGGACTCGACTTTACCTATTATGATAGAACCACACGTAACGGCATCACAGCCATTAATGTGCCTCCTTCAAGTGGTGCAGCTACTCAGGTTGTTAATATAGGTAAGGTAAGGAACAGGGGTATTGAAATTGGCCTTGATGTGAAACTAATTGATCAGGCCAATGGATTCAAATGGAATGTCTTTACAGCCTTCACTCGCAACCGCAACGAGGTACTTGAACTGCAAGAAGGAGTAGATCAAATTGTTCTTACCAGTAGTGCCGGATCTAGTGAAATAGTACAGATTGCTCATAGAACAGGTCAACCATTTGGTATTTTGGTGGGTAGAAAAGCGATCCGTGACGCAGAAGGAAATCTTTTAATCGATGGATTACCGGGAACGACATTTGGCAAATACATTGACAATCCCGAGCCTCAGGTAATTGGCGATCCAAACCCTGATTTTGTAATGGGGATCACCAATAATTTTAGCTATAAGGGACTACAATTATCTGTAGTATTTGATTGGATTCAAGGTGGTGATTTATATTCTAAATCGAACCGCGAAATTGTAGGTCGGGGGCTTACTGATGATGCTGGAGATAGAATGGTTTCCAGAATTATGCCAGGCTACATAGCGGCTAGAAATGCCGATGGTAGTCTTCTCAGAGATGAGGCAGGCAACTATATGGCGGCTGTAGATGCCAATGGAAACAAGATCAAGAATGCAATTAATATTACCAATTTCAATTGGTGGTATGACAGAGGTAGCTTTGGTTGGAATGGTGCAGAAGAATTTCATACCTTCGATGCTACCGTATTTCGAATAAGAGAGGTAGCACTTAATTATAGTCTGCCAGATAAATTATTAGAGAAGACCCCATTTGGCAATGTGAACATTGGATTTTCTGGCCGTAATCTTTGGTTTTTTACACCCAATTTTCATCCAGGTCTAAACCTCGACCCTGAAACAAGTACTTTCCCTGGACTTAGAGGTATTGATTTCATTGGCGTACCATCTACTAGAAGGTTTAGTGTCAATCTATCTGTCACATTCTAATGCATATTTCTAAATATTCAGATCATGACAAAAACGAAATTTTATAAAGTAGGAATCAGATTTAGTTTAATCGTAAGCTTAATGCTGATATATATTTCTTGCAGTGAAGATTTGCTTGATATAAATGACGATCCAAATACATCGACGCAATTAGTTTTGCCTAATACACTGGCATTTTCACAAGTCTCTTTAGTTTCAAATTTATTGGCCGATCCAAATACCAATGCTGGTTCTTTTAGCCGAATGTGGTATACAACAGCCATCAGGAATTATGAACAGAACCAAGGCACATACAGTACATCATGGATAAATATGTATTCAAGACCCCTGGCCAATTTGCAGACTATAATTGATGGAGCTAATGAAAGCCAGTCGGGGTATAAGGGTATAGCAAGGCTTCTAAAAGCATATTCTTTTAGTATAATGGTAGATTTATATGGAGATATTCCATATTTCGATGCACTTAATCCAGAGGTTGCTTTTCCTGGACTAGATCAGGGGGAGGAAATTTATGCAGATATTTTATTAGAGATCGACCTAGCACTTGAGGAATTAAACAGCTCCACCGGACCTATCCTGGGTGATATGATTTATGGTGGAAACCTTAGTAGTTGGAGAAAAATGGCTAATACATTAAAACTAAAAATGTATGCGCAAACCCGCAAAGAAAGTTCTATAAATTCAGTGGCCGGATTTACACAGATGATTGGAAGCGACATCATAACTGTTGCAGCCGAAGATTTTCAGTTGAAGTATGGTTCACAACAATCTCCTAACCAAAACAGGCATCCTCTGCACGTAAACCATTATAACCAAGCCACTGCCTATTGGATGGACAATTGGACTATGGCGAATCTTCTTAATGACGGTACCATTAGTACTACAACTGGCTTGAAGGTTTCTTATCGCAGCGTTGAAGACCCCAGATTACGCTATTATATTTTCAGACAAGTTCCGGGAGATGGTGGAGGTTCGGTTGTTACTTGTGCCGGAGGTGGCTGCCCTGTTGGGTTAATCGGTAGTGGATACCTTGGTCGCGATGCTGGTGATCCATCTGCATTTTCAAATGAAGGAGCCTTGATCGCCACATTTGGTGTATATCCCGTAGCAGGCTTGGTTGATACCAATAGCCCTAAAACAGTAACTGCTGCTGATGGTACTGGCAGAGGTATTTTTCCAATGCTTACGGCCTTTATGGTCAAATTTTTACATGCAGAAATGGCGCTAACTACTGACGTAAGTGGCAACCCACTGTCATTGCTTCAAGAAGGTATAACACTTTCTATGAATAAAGTGAAAGCCTTTGGAGCCACAGAAATGCCTTCAATAACCGGAAGTCCATTTGAAATGAGTGATGCAGCTGTGAATGCTTACATAAATGACGTTACAGCAGCATACAATGCAGCAACAACAGATCAGGAAAGGCTAAACATAATAATGACAGAATACCAACTGGCTTTATGGGGAAATGGCATTGAATCATATAATAATTTTAGGAGAACAGGTTTCCCAGATTATGCTATTACTGCGCCTGTGATGGGTAGCCCTCCATATCCACAGCGTTTTATTATACCTGTTTCAGAGCTCGAAACCAACCCATCGCTTTCGAGATATTCTCCAGATCCTTTTGAACCAGTATTCTGGAGTGTGCCTTAATTTTATTTTTAACCCTTTAGAATCGAAATTATGAAAAAGTTTAAATCATATATCATATTTGCCCTTCTTGCAACAGCTGGTCTGACAGGATGTGTTGTAGAAGATTCCATTAAAGAGCCTGATTATGAAGTTGGAATGGTTGCCAAAGCCACCATCGAACCAGGGAAGTATTGGTTTAATATCAATAATCTTGAAACCTCAGAAGTTTCATTTGCATTGAGCTATGAGGGATTTGAGGTGCATACGGCTGAAAGTATTGAACTGTTTATTGGTAGAGGTACCGCTATGGTACCACTGGGTACTTATACTACATTTCCAAGTAGTATAAGTATGACAGGAGCTGAGGCTTATGGTTATTTTGGCGAAACTGTAGAAAGTATTGAAGCTGCTGGAATTGTGCGCGATGAGTTCCGAATAACCTATAGCATTACCACTACAACAGGAGAAGTTTTCTCTCAATATGGGCAATACTATAATTACAATCCTTCGCTTGATGGTCGGTTTACCGGAAGGTATGCTCAGTTTTATACCAACCTTCCTGGCTTTGGCACTTTGGTATTTGAAGTGAGGCAACCAAATCCTCAAAATCCCAATGAGCTTTAAAATAAACTATTAAACATTTCACTAAAGCAGAGAAGAATATGTGAATCATAAATTCTTCTCTGCTTTTTTATGAAATTTGCTTAGAATGGATTATTATTAGACAATTAAAATAATTATTTTCCTTTTTTATTGCCATAATTCTAGATTCATTATTTCATTATAAACTTAAATGTTATAGCCGTGAACTTGTTATTAACGATGATTATGCCAGCGCTTACAACCAAAAAATTTACCTATGCAGTACAGGCCATATTTATAATTTCGGTATTGATAGCCTGCGAAACAAAAACCAATCCGGATGATTTGGCAGATAAAATTCATTCTACTACTTTGAAAATTGACACACATGCAGATACACCCTTGCAGATGTCAAGAGGTGCTTTTGATATAACCGAAGAACACGATGCCTGGAAAACCGGTAGTCAGGTAGATATACCCAGAATGGAGCGTGGAGAGCTCAATTGGATTTTCTTTGCAGCTTATTTGGGGCAAGGTCCTCGCGATAGCTTGTCACACATACAAGCCGATGAAAAAATAGTAGGCTACTTTGAACTTATACACAAGGTGGTAAAAAACCTACCTGACAAACTGGTTTTGGCATTAGAACCTAAAGACCTTAAAGCAATAGCCGAACAAAATAAAATTGCTATTTACATTGGGTTAGAAAATGGTTATCCAATTGGCACTGATATTTCTAAAGTTGAAAAATATTATGACATGGGCGCTCGCTATATCACCTTGTGCCATGCCAGCAATAATGAAATTTGTGATTCATCCACTGATCCTAATGGTCCCGAGCATGACGGTCTAAGTGAATTTGGTAAAGATGTTGTGAAAGAAATGAATCGTCTGGGGATGATGGTTGATGTATCTCACATTTCTGACAAAGCTTTTTATGATGTTTTGGAAATCAGCAATGCACCAATTATTGCATCACATTCATCAGCCAAAGCTTTATGTGACCACCCCCGCAATCTAACTGACGAAATGATTATAAAATTGGCTGAAAATGGAGGCGTAGTTCAGGTAAATGCCCTTAGTGAATATGTGAAATCACCATCACCCAATCCAGAAAAAGATTCTGCAATTGCCTATTTAAGAAGAACTTATGGATCTTTTCAAGATATGGCGCCCGACCAAAGAGATAAATACAGAATTGAGTATATGGCTCTTAAAGAAAAGTTTAAGGATGAAATGGCCTCAGTAGCTGATTATGTAGACCATATCGATCATATTGTGAAATTAGTAGGAATTGATTACGTCGGCATAGGAATGGATCTGGATGGTGGAGGTGGTCTTCGCGATTGTTATGATATAAGTGAAATTAAAAACATCACCATAGAATTAGTAAATCGAGGATATACCGAGGATGACATTGCCAAGATTTGGAGCGGAAATTTCATGAGGGTCTTCGACAATGTCATTCAAATTGCCACTGAAAGTAAAAGTGCTCAACTTACCTTAAAATAATATCAGGTCTTTACTACAAACCATATTCAAAAAGTTGAAAAAGTGTTTTCTCATAATATAATGAGATTATCTGTAAATGACAGATATCAAAAACATACCTATTAATATGAGACCGGTTAATTGAAGAAAAATGAACAAACCTGTAAAATAACTCTTTGGTGCGATCATGATTTGTTCAGGAGCTTGTGCAAGATATACTATAGGCAGTTTTTGACCAATCTTGTAGGCATTTTGTTCAAGACGAATTTTAAGTTGAGCTTCATATATTTTCCCTTCATGCGAGTATTGCACCTTGGGGCTGTAATTATTTTTCCATCGCTTCAATTCAATAATTGTGGCATCAGTTTGGAGTCCATGTCGTTTAAATCGTTGATATTTGATTTGAAAATGGCGGCCAATAAAGATGAAGAGGATACCCAAAATACCCATAATTATGATTTCGGGTGCGGCAATTAAATTTTCCATGGCAAAACTATAACGTGAATAATATTGTCAATATGAGATAAAATGAATATTTGTGCTAAAAATGAGCGGAAAATCTTTCTTAATTTTATCATACTATTTGATAAAATAAAAAAGCCCCTTATATTTGCAGCCCATTACAAAATCTTCAAAATAATAGAGCGATGAAAAGGACTTTTCAACCATCAGTAAGGAAGAGAAGAAACAAGCACGGATTCAGATTACGCATGGCAACTGCCGGTGGTAGATCAGTGTTGGCATCCAGGAGAGCCAAAGGCAGAAAGCGTCTCACAGTTTCTGATGAGAAAAAGCACAAGAGGTAGTTTAATCTCGCTAAATCGAAATGGGTGATTGATGCCGGTAAAATAAGGTTTACCCTCTCTAAGGACGAAATTCTTCGAAGCAAAAAAGACATAAAGGAGCTGTTTGATAACGGTTCCTCTTTTTTTATATACCCCTACAAAGTTTTTTATCGCGCAAATACCTCCGAAAAAAACCAAATCCTCATAAGTGTTTCTAAGCGGAATTTTAAAAAAGCTGTTACACGTAACAAAATCAAGCGCCACATACGCGAGGCATATCGTTTAAATAAAAGTCTATTTGCCAATAATACTTACAACGGTGTTTCGTTTTCCATTGCAATCATTTATATTAGTAAATCTGTGCTTACACACAAAGAAATAGAAGGCAAGCTTATTGCTGTATTAAAAAAGCTTGTAGCGGCAGGTGGTAATCTTAAAAAATAAAATCAAACATAGATGATGAATAATAAATATAAAATTGTTTTTGGTTTAGTGGCATTATTTGCCTTGACCACACTTCTTTCGTCAACCCCGAATGACAGATATTTCGATATCTCTAAAAATCTCGACATTTTTTCTACCCTATTTAAGGAAGTCAATGCTTATTATGTAGATGAAGTTAATCCCAATGAGTTAATGAAAACAGGAATTGATGCTATGCTCGCATCACTCGATCCTTATACTAATTATATTTCAGAAGACGACATTGAGGACTATCGTACCATGACAACCGGTCAGTACGGAGGTATTGGCGCTTTGATTGGACGTAACGATAATAAAAATATGATTATTATGCCTTATGATGGTTTCCCAGCGCATAAGGCAGGCCTCAAAATTGGTGATGAAATACTTAAAATAGATGATATTGATGTGGTGCAAAAATCCACTTCTGAAATTAGTCAATTATTAAAAGGCCAGGCCAAAACACCATTAAAAGTTTTGGTTAAAAGGTTTGGGGAGGAAAATGAATTAGAATTTAATTTAGTAAGAGAGAAAATTACCATTGATAACGTACCATATTCAGGCATGGTAAACCAAACGGTTGGTTACATCAAGCTTTCAGATTTTACTACAGGAGCTGGCAAAGAGGTTGCAAACGCACTTAATGCCCTAAAAAAGCAAGGCGCTCAAAAGATCATTCTAGACCTTAGGGATAACCCTGGAGGTTTGTTGGTTGAAGCCGTTAATGTCGCCAATGTTTTTGTGCCTAAAGGCAAAGAAGTAGTAAGCACTAAAGGAAAAATTGCTGATTGGAATAAGAGTTACAAGACATTAGAAAACGCGGTTGATAATGAAATACCTGTCGCGGTATTGGTAAGTAGTAGAAGTGCTTCAGCAGCTGAAATTGTTGCAGGTGTTATTCAAGATTATGATAGAGGTATACTTATAGGTGAAAAAACATTCGGTAAAGGCTTGGTGCAAGCAACAAGACCTTTAACCTATAACTCTCAACTTAAAGTCACTACAGCCAAATATTACATACCAAGTGGCAGATGTATTCAATCCATCAATTACAGCATTCGTGATGAGGATGGAAGCATAAGCAAAATTCCTGATTCGCTAAAGGCCGAGTTCAAAACAGTGAATGGACGCAAAGTATATGATGGTGGAGGTGTGGATCCTGATATATCCACCGAGCGCAAAAATTACGCACCCATTACAGTTAGCCTGGTTTCTAAAGGGCTTGTTTTTCGTTATGCAACAGAATTTTACTATAAAAATCAGGAAGTAAAGCCGGATCCTAAAACTTTTAAAATTACCGAAGATCAATATGCAAGTTTTGTTAAATGGCTAGATGATAAAGATTATGATTATACAACCCGTGTCGAAAAAACTATTGATAATCTTACTGAATACGCCAAAAAAGAGCAATATTTTGAAAATATAAGAGAGCAGATTGATGAGCTTAAAAAACAAGTCATGCACAACAAGGAAAGTGATTTAATGCAATTCAAAGCAGAAATTAGTGAGATCCTCGAAGAAGAGATTGTGTCTCGATATTTTTTGAGGAACGGCGTTACAGAGGCCTCTTTCGATGATGATTTGCAAATAAATGCGGCCTTGGAAGCATTGAATAATTTAGATAAGTATCAGGAACTATTGGCAAGGGATGTCAAATGATAGAGCTCTGTAGATTTCTAGATCAAAGGAATCTATCAAATAATACATATGGATTAGCCTCTTTCAACAGGCTAATCCTTTTTTATGAGTAAAAAATGTCGCTGATATTAAGTATAGAAACTTCTACAAACCTGTGTGGTGTTGCCGTTCATCGCGATGGTCATTTGATAAGTTTGTTCGAAAACCATCTGGAGAAGTCCCACTCTCAATTTCTCACCCTTTTGATTGAGCAATGCATTCATACTGCTGATATTTCATATAAGGATTTATCTGCAGTTGCTATTTCGAAGGGGCCAGGTTCTTACACGGGCTTACGAATAGGAACTTCAACGGCTAAAGGTTTGTGCTATGCACTTGACATTCCATTGATAGCAGTTCCAACGCTTGAAGCCATGGCTCATAGAGTTGCAAGCTTACAAACTGAAGACTGCTTTCTTTGCCCAATGATTGATGCCAGGCGAATGGAAGTATATTGTGCACTGTACTCAAATCAACTTCAAGCAATCCAAGATGTACATGCGCACATAATTACTGAGACTTCCTTTGAGAGCTATCTGGCACAAAAGAAAGTGTTGTTTTTTGGAAATGGTGCGGCCAAATGCAAAGACACAATTCAACACATTAATGCAAATTTTCTAAATGGAGTGCATCCTTATGTCGATGGCATAGGTAAGTTGGCCACCTTGAAATATCTGGATCAAAGCTTTGAGAGCACAGCACTTTTTGAACCATTTTACCTAAAGGATTTCCTAATAAGAAAACCTTCTGTAAAAGTTTGAGTTTTAGTAATCTGAATGAATATAGATATGGAATCGCAAGAAATAGTAAATAGAGTAGCCCAGAGTGGTATCATAACCCTTGATATGGATCTTCTATTTGACAAAACTCCTCAAAGTTACTTCGACTTGGAGCCTTTGCTATTTCAGGGTATGATTTTGAGGGAAAAAGACTTCAGGGATTTTCTAAAAGACAATGATTGGAATAAATATGAAGGTCATCATGTCTTGATCCATTGTTCAGGTGAAGCAATTATTCCATCCTGGGCTTATATGCTTTTAGTGACCAAACTTCAACCTTTTGCCAAATCGATTACCTATGGTGATAATGTTGATGAGCTGGATACAACCATACTTTTAGATGTAATTAGTGAACTTGACGTAAAACCTTTCGTTAATGCTCGCGTAGTCTTAAAAGGCTGTAGCTCCAGAAAAATAAGTCCAAAAGTATATGTTGCATTGACAAATCGTTTATTACCACATGTTCAAAGCTTAATGTACGGTGAGCCATGTAGCACAGTACCAGTCTTTAAGCGTAAATAGCCAATAAATTAAATTAATTTCCGATAAA
>DAIQNU010000025.1:17028-17857 GCA_036788235.1 Cyclobacteriaceae bacterium | reverse complement strand
AGCTGGCAACAGCTCTTCACTCAGATCGGGTATTAGCACTGGAAGCACACCTGATTTGGCAATATAATTTGCCATATCATTTTCTAAATAACAGAGTGTCTTTGGACCAAAAAAAGCCCGATCCATGTCAGGGTAGAGAAAGCAGGAAGTTATACCTATTTTGAGCATATTTTACAATGCATTTAAATAGAGTGCTTTAAAATCTTCCATGCTCACTGGTTTTGGATTATTCGGATGACAAAAATCTGCTATGGCCAGATCCGCTAATTTTTCTATATGGTTCATTTCAACACCAATACCACTCAACCTTATGGGAATGTTTAGTTTTTGATTTAGCTCAAAAAGATAGTCTACAATTTTACTACCTGAACTCAGTCCTAAAGCAAATGCCATAGAATCAAACTCCTTTTCGAATCCTGAGTAATTAAATTCCATACCATAAGGAAGATTTGTGGCATTGGCCAAACCGTGGTGTGTATCTAGCAAGCTTGACAAGGGATGGGCGAGGCTATGTACCACACCAAGTCCTTTTTGAAAAGCCACTGCCCCCATCAGAGAACCCATAAGCATGCTGCTGCGCGAAGCAAGATCGGGTTTATGTGTAGCAGTTACTATGGATTTGGCGATCAGTGACATACCTTCCAGAGCGATGCCATTGCACATTGGGTGATAATTTTTTGCCAAATATGCTTCCATATTATGGGTAAGTGCGTCCATACCGGTAGCAGCAGTTACAATGGCTGGAAGCTCCATAGTGAGTTCAGGGTCAGCAAATACCATTTTGGCCAACAATGACGGGGAAAACAAAATGCGTTTAATCTTGGTGTCG
>DAIQNU010000025.1:0-17018 GCA_036788235.1 Cyclobacteriaceae bacterium | reverse complement strand
CGTCCTCGGATATTATGGCACTTCTGCCAACCTCGCTACCTGTACCGGCGGTAGTAGGTATGGTAATGAAAAATGGAATTTCTTCTGTCACATATTTATCCCCCCCAATCAAATCGTCATAGTCGAAAAGGTCGCGTTTATGATTGATTCGAAGTGCGATAGCTCTCGCTACATCCATGGCCACGCCGCCGCCAATGCCAATGATACTGTCGCATTTAGCCGACTTGTACGCATCACCGCCATGAAGCACATCAGATTTTATAGGATTTTTATGCATTTCGCTATAAATCTCGACTGATATGTTTTTCTGTTGTATGGAATTAGCAATTTTCTTGAAAAAGCTCAATTCAGCCACTACCGGATCTGTCACCAGCAATGGATTACTTAGATTGTTATCTGTAAGAAATGCTGGCAATTCGTCGATAACGCCAGCACCAAACCTGATATTGGTTGGGAAACTGTAGGAATATCTTTTGGTGTAATCTATCATGTTGTTCAAGAATTGCTATGTGTAGTTAAATAATTTCAAAATACCGGTTTCTCTCCCAATCTGTTACCTGCGCATTAAACTCTCTCCACTCCCATTCGCGGGTATTGCAAAAATGATCGACAAATCCATCGCCAAACAAGTTTCTGGCAATGTTGGAATTTTTCATTTGTTGTGTTGCCTCCCACAAATTAGTCGGCAGGGTGCCATTTTTAAAGTCCTTGTAACCATTGCCTATGGTTTCGGGCGTTGACAGTTGCAAATTATGCTCAATGCCGTATAAACCTGAGGCCAGGCAGGCAGCCATGCTTAAATAAGGGTTTACGTCTGATCCCACTACACGGGTTTCAAGCCGGGTCGATTTGGCACTTCCTGAAAGAATCCGCAAAGCCGTGGTTCGATTATCTACCGCCCAGGTCAAGGTAGTAGGTGCCCAGGCTCCTTCGACCAATCGCTTGTAGCTGTTTATGGTGGGGGCATACATGGGCAGAATATGCGGGAGGCAATGTAGTTGTCCGGCGATATAACTCTTGAATAGCTCGCTCATTTTTTTAGGATCCTTTTCGTCAAAAAACAAATTCTTTGACAATGCCGCATCCCAAAGGCTTTGATGTACATGGCCACCATTTCCGGGCAAGTCAACCGACCATTTGGCCATAAAAGTAGCCATTATCCCATGTCTATAGGCTATTTCTTTTACTCCGGTTTTAAATAGCACAGCGCGGTCGGCTGCTTCCAAAATATCACTGTAAGTAATGGCCGCTTCATATACACCGGGCCCGGTCTCGGTATGCAAACCTTCCACAGGCACATCAAATTTGGTTAGCAAATCAAACAGATCGTTGAAATAGGCACTTTTGAGTGATGAGCGCAGAATGGAATAGCCAAACATACCGGGTGTCAAATGCTTTACATGCTGCAAGCCGGATTCCTGAATTTCCTTCGGGTTTGTTTCGAAGTTGAACCATTCAAACTCCTGAGCAAACATTGGCGCAAAGCCCATTTTGGTGGCTTCTGCTATAACTTTTTTTAAGATGGTACGAGGGCAAACGGTAATGTCTTCGCGGTTGTTTTTACTGAAATCGGCCAGAAAAAATGGCAGATTATTTTCCCACGGAATATTTCGAAAAGTATTTACATCTATGGTTGCATTCATATCGGGATATCCTGTATGCCAACCTGTGATTTCTACATTATCGTAGGATTTGTCGCTGGCATCCCACCCAAAAACCACATTGCACATACCCATGTGGCCATTTACGATAGACAAAAATTTATCTAAGGATATCACTTTGCCGCAAAGTATGCCATCTATATCCACTACAGCCAATTTCACTTTATGGTGGCTGCTTTCTTTGAGTTGCGTACATATTTCATTTACATCCATATTCTTAATCAGTGTTGGGGTACCGTTCGCTTGTTGATAAATATCAGGAAAAAAATGTAAGAACCAGCCATCATTAATAAATAAATGAGTGCGAGGTTGGTATTATATACGATCATTGAAATTAAGGCAACAATTGCGATAATCAATGCAATGAGTGGAAACCAGGGATAAAAAGGAACTTTAAATGGGCGTGGCAAATCAGGTTCTTTGCGGCGAAGTGCAAAAATCGAAAGCATGGAGATAATATAAAGTCCCAAAGCTCCAAAAACAGCTATAATGATAATTTCACCCGTTTTCCCGGTAAATAAGGCAATAAGGCCAATCAGCATATTAAATACTAAAGCATTGGCAGGAGTTTTAAAGCGCTGATTCACTTTGCCCAGGGGTTTTGGTGCATAACCTTTACGACCATACTCGAATGTGGCTCGCCCCGCAGCCAGTATAATACCATGAAAAGAAGCAACCAGTCCAAATAAACCTATGGTGATAAGCAGATGATACATAATGTGTCCGCTTCCTACTATTTGTTCCAGTGCAAGCGGCAATGGCGAGTCGGAAGCCTCTGTACTCCCTTCGGGATAAACGATCGATTCCCAGCCTCCAACACCTACAGCCGATACGAATGTCAAAATGCACAGGAAAATAAGGGTGCCCAGTGCGGATCCAAATCCTATTAGAATATTCCGCTTCGGATTCACTGTTTCTTCTGCCACATTGGCTACACCCTCGATGGCCAGAAAAAACCAAATAGCAAATGGAATAGCGGCAAATGCTCCTTTGAAACCATTGGGCATGGCATTGAGGGTAAGGCTTTCCATTGAAAATTCGGGCAAACAAATGGCAGAGAATATCAACAACTCGGCTACGGCAATGATGGTAATAATCAACTCGAAGGAAGCAGCCACCCTTACGCCGGAAATGTTCAATGCGGTAAATAAAACATAGGCAAATATGGCAATGGTGATGATGTCAAACTGTGGAAAAAATATGTTGAAATAAGCTCCAATGGCAGCCGCTATGGCTGGAGGTGCGAATAGAAACTCTATGTTTTGCGTCATTCCGGCCAAAAAACCCAAGTGCCTGCCCAAACCCCGGTCGGCATAATCAAAAGCGCCGCCAGCTTTCGGAATGGCACAGGCAAGCTCAGTATAACTAAAGGTAAAGGTTACGTACATGATAATGATGAAAAAAGTGGCTATAGCAAGTCCATAGGTCCCACCTTCAGCCAGTCCGAGGTTCCATCCGAAATACATTCCTGAGATTACATAACCTACGCCAAGTCCCCATAACATATAAGGCCCCAAAGTTTTTTTTAGCTCTTGAGGTTTTTCTATTCGATCTTCCATTTGCAGAATGTTTTGGTCTATTCATTAGAACTTTCATGTATCGCCTGAAGCAAATACATGCATGCTTTCATCATTGTGAAACTGAACAACAATTTACTTTTATGCTGATTATTTGCAAACAATAAGGCAATAAAATTACGAATAGATCAAATATTAATTCTCTTTTTACATTTTTGACATTTGCTGTAATTCGAAAATCCGGATTGGAAAAAGAAAAAGCATCTGACGAAAATTAGCCAGATGCTTACATTCAATGATTGCCAATTTAATACAAGGAAACGGTTTACCTTATATTTTCTATTATTTTAAAAGTTTCAATCCTTTCTTTTATAGGCTTCCTTCATAAATTCATAATACATAAAACCATGGCGATCGTACCAATCGGGTTCGCCAAATTGCGCCTCACAAGCATTCATTTCATGCATTGTGGAATTTAATTTCTGGATGAGCTCAAGGTATTTGCTATCGTATGCTTTTTCAAGATCAGATACTGATTTTTGTATTTCGTAGCGAAGTCCTTGCCATACTATGCCTGTTACACCATGGATGGAAGCCATATTATCACCTGCCGCAATAGCTGAATTTGACATTTTTTTTGTGCAATTATAAATGACCTTAAGCTTTTCCAAATCGAGCCTCGCATTGTTAAATGCCAGGCGAGATTCCGTAAAACAATTGGCACATTCCTCATTATTTTCCATTCTATACTCGATAATGCCTTCCGACTCGAAAGCAACTACCGGGGTAGCGCAAAAGGATGGGACTCTGGGAGCTGAGGGCGGGGTGGTAATTCTCATACAATCACCCAATGATTGATAGGCATTATAAGCATCAATTCCATCTTGTATTTTCTTCACTGCCTCAGCGGTTTTTTTAGTTCTGTCATTCCATTTCTTATAATCCTCCTTGGACATATCCCGATCTGGAGCCGGAGGTATTATAAAAACCTCATAACTATCAGGGCTACCTGTCCCGGAATTATTACCCCGCTGGTTTCCGCTAGGATTGTTTTGGGCATTAATTTTTTCAGATATTACCATTGATATACTACAAAGTAGTATGACAGTTGCCGCTGATTTATTTCTGTTCTTTTTAAGTAGCACGACTGCCAGAAGCACAATAATTATTAATAGCGCTATAAATATTCCGATGAACAAGGTATTATTTCCACCAGTGGCAAGGGCATCTCCAGGCTTTGAAACATCGGCATTCTTAGTAAGAACAAATGGTGATTCTAAATCTGGAAGCCACTCAGGCGACCCATAAATAGTAAGTGCATAGTCTGTACCTGGAGTATTTGTAGTAACCTTGATACCAAACTCACCATAAACCATAAATTTCACCTGACAGAGTCCTTTTCCTGAGCTCGTATTACACTTCTTTTCCGGATTATTCCAGGTAGCGTAATAAATTTCCAAATTAAGATCCGCAGATTCGTCAGACTCAAGAATTATATCAAGCGGCTGCAACATACCATGTCCTTTCACAAAAAAGTAATGTGGCTCATCGTTAATTGTTCCCATTACCCCGGTTGACTTAGCACCCTTTTTATCAGGTACATTCTTTAAATCAAGCCGCTTTGGTTTAATCTTGTCATCGAGGGTAAATGGTTGGGCATACAGACCGCCTGTAAACCAAATCAAAAGAGTGCAGAAGCATAAGAAGTTTTTCATATATGTGTGTGTGTTAAGTTGTGGTCAAAAACCAAGGTTCATAAATTCGCAATTGGCTTACAGACAAGTTATTATCTCCCATCCTCATTCAATCACCCATCTTTTCAAATCAATTATCTAATAATTTCTCTTAATCAATCCTCAATCCCTAATCCGAAATCCGAAATCAATTATATCCTACCACTCTTATTTCTACCCTTCTGTTTCGTTGTCTGCCTTCTTCAGTATTATTATTAGCAATAGGTTGAGAAGCACCATAGCCTTTGGAGCTCAGGTTTGTTGTGCTACTCCCATTTTTCTTGAGCCAATCTACCACTGCTTTTGCTCTTTCACCGGATAGCTTGCGGTTATGTGCGGCATTTCCAGTGGCGTCTGTATGTCCACTGATTTCCAGCTTTAGCTCTGGATGATTATTTACCAAGGTCAAAACTGCGTTAAGCACTTCTTCAGATTCTTCCTTAATATCGGACTTGTCGGTATCGAAGTAGATACCATACAGTTCAACCTTTCCCTTTTCAGTCAGTTGTTTTTCAAGAGATTTATCATCTTCCTTCTTTTCTTCAAGCTTGATTATAACATTGGGAGTTTTTGCTGCTGTATGATCCGTCGATTCCATACCCGTTTCATAGCCTGCTTTGGAAGCACTGAGCACAGCCAATCCGTATGGTACAGATTCCAACACAAAACGTCCTTCCGAATCCGTTTTCACCTCAGCCCCTCCCGATGCTGTTACCTGAGCCCCTTGTAATGGCTTTGATCCTTTTTTAGCAAGTACTTTACCTTCAATTTTGCCAGTATTAATGTTTTTAGGATTGATCAATAATACGACAAAATCGATAGCGAATCCTTCGCCTTTGTTAGTTACCTCGTCATCAATATGGATATCAAGCTTACCACTTCTGATTAGATCCAGATTCTCTGGTAATATGTTAATCGCCACCATTTTACCAATTGGACCTCCTTGCCTAAGTGAATTTACAATATCTTCAGCGTATCGAATTCGCTCTTCATTGAAAGTGACTTGGTAATTGACGTTGAAAACAGGAGCCTGAAAATCGTCGAGAAACATCATTAACATGGCGCTATTTACTTTTGTATTTTTTAAATCATATCGCAGTTCCAGGGTTTGAGGCAAATTATGTGGTCTGCGTGTTTTCGTAGTGTAGCCCTCTTTTTGACCCCCGGAATTGTAATCATATGCAGATATAACCATGATCCTGTCAGTACCTGGTGGATCGTTGGGCCCCGGATAGAAAGGATACGTGTGACGATTGGTGGATTCTCCAGAAAATGGATCGAAACCTGCAGGGAAGCCAAATCCCAGGTTATCTATATCTCCATAACGATAATAAACATCTGCCCATTCATGCTTGTAAATTGTTTCCGTGGGCGGATCTCCGGAATCAGGCCCAACAAGATTCCTTTTGGGTATCGATTTGTTCAATGCATAAGCACTTACTATTTGTATTTGCGTCGGATTCATGGCCAAATCATCACGCAGGTATTTCGTAATAGCATTTTTATTACCTTCCATAGCCAGTCTATGTAACTCTTCTTGCTGGCTCTGTGTAGGTTCTGCAGATATAGATTTTATAAAGGCTATCAACCGTTCGGCATCTACTTCCAACACTTCTTCATCAAGCTGATCATTAGCCAAATCCATTTGCCTTTGGTTATCAGAGCCCGAGGCAGAATGTGCCGATTCTGTATCACTAAAATCTTTTTCTGTCTGGTCTTGAGTTTCTTGCGATTCTTTGCGCTTATCAGAATTACAAGCAAGTATGGAGCACAAAAAAAACATGCTAGCTATCAGTAGATGAGGAATACGCATGGTTGGTCTTGGTTTGAAATAGCAGATTAAAAGTAAGTTAAAGGAATGAATAATTAAATACCTTCATTCATTTTTTTAAGGGCAAATTTTGTTTTTTGATCGAGTAATTCAAGCGTGGCCTTAGCTTGAGGGATGACTTGCAAAGTCAAGGGATATTTATCAAGGTTCTTTTTGCTCCAACAATCCCCTTAGCATGGCTGTATGCGATCTTGAGACTGGAACTTGTGGAAGATCGTCATCTGACATGTGTAGACGCAAACCTGCAGCATTACCTTCAATCTTGCAGATCAAGTCTATATTTACAATAAATGCTCTATGGCATCGGACGAATTGTGGAAAGGCTTGCAAAGTGGCAAATGCTTCTTTGAGTGTAGCACGTATTTTTATTGGTTCCCCTTTTAAAACATATATATTCAAATAATTACCTACGGACTCAATATATTGAATGTCTTTCGGGTTCAATTTCAGAGAGTTTTCAGCAATTATTATTTCTTTATAATGATTGCCGTTTACTTGAGGGCTGACCGCCTTGCGCAATTGCTGGTTCAATCTTTTGGCAGCCTCAAAATTACTTTTTAGCAAATAATAGTGTCTAAAACCTGTATTGATTAGGTATGGCAACAAGCCGCCAAGCATGGTGGCTTTAAAGGCAAAACCATAATCTGCAAACATGCCTGGATAAGGTGAGATTAAAGGGCCGAAAATATGCAGAAAAATACTAATGGATAACATTTGATAGGTAGCCCACAACATTTCTTTGCCGAGAGTCCATGTTTTTTCTTCAAATAAACTTGGGCAAATAATAATCCACAAACTGGCCAGTAGCATGGAACTGTAGGCTACCAGACTATAGGCCAAAGGATACAAAAACATATACAGGCCTTGAAATTGGCTTAGACTAAATGGCCGGAAGGTTACCAGAACCAAAAACACGCCTAACCAGATATAGGTAACAAACCTGAAATACCTGGCCACATCTGCATGGTCGGGATGTGGTTGTTTCAAGAAATTTAAAATTGTCATGGTTTTACCAGGACTGATTACCTTTAACATTTCTCAGCATTTGCACTTTTTATGGATCTTCAACTAATTATATGCATGGGCAAAGTAATGCAGATAGATTTTAATATTCAAAGTTTGGTCAATTTTCAAGATCTTCCCAAGCCAGCGGATGCCCACGTTTCAAATCTGATTTTACCTGCTGGCCCATTATTTGCTTATAAAACTTTGGATGCAAACCAAAACCTGGTCTGATAGACCTGACATTTTCTTCAGTTATAAAATCTCCTTTCTTAATGTCGCTGACTACAAACAATGACTTCGCAAACTTTCGGTTTTTTTCGATGCGCTCATGAATTGCATAATTTACTTTTCCCAAGGCAGCCTCTGCGTTTCGGGTTTCCTCCACCAATGATTTAAATTCTTTTTCATCAAGCGAAAAATCAGCATCCGGACCACCTATCGACCGATCTAAAATGAAATGCTTTTCGATCATTTTGGCACCCAAAGCAACAGCTACTATCGGAACAACATTGCCAATAGTATGGTCAGATATTCCAACTTGCACCTTAAACCTCTCCCGTATATCTGTCATTGTATGCAGATTTGCCAGATCAATAGGTGCCGGATATGAGGAAGTGCATTTTAGCAGCATAATATCATGATTGCCAACTGAATGGCAAGTATCGATGGCCAGCGAAATATCTTCCAAAGTGGCAATGCCCGTACTTATAATCATGGGCTTTCCCTTGCTCGCGGCATATTCTATCAAAGGAATGTCCTGTATTTCAAAACTGGCGATTTTATAGGCCGGAGCACCCAAATCTTCGAGAAAGTCGACGGCTGTCTTGTCAAAAGGCGAACTGAAACAGACCAAGCCTTCTTCTGCGGCTACTTCAAACAATTTTTTATGCCAATCCCACGGCGTATAGGCGCTTTTGTATAAATCATACAAAGTGCTACCATCCCAAAGGGTGCCATGCGATATTTTAAAATAATCATTGTCACAATCAATAGTAAGCGTATCAGGTGTATAGGTTTGCAGTTTTATAGCATCTGCTCCTGCCCTTTTTGCAGCCCTGATGGTTTCGATGGCTATGCTCAAATCCTGCTTGTGATTGGCAGAGAGTTCTGCCACCATAAAACACTTGCTGCCTTCGTTTATATCAAAATTACCTATTTTCATTTACCTAAAATTATAGAATTTTCGATGTGTTCCCCACCAGATCGAATCTTTTCAATACGTATCACGCCATTTTGTGTCTTTACTCTGAGCGGATTCAGACTCAGCACCAATCCATTGGGATCTTTGCAGTTAAAACCAAAAGAGTCAAATTCAACCCAATCGATAATTATCTTGTGCCCTCTTACATGGGTAAATGCTCCAGGGTATGGATTGGTTTGCGCCCGCACCCAATTTCGTATGCGTTCTCGCTGCCAGTCCCAATTTATTAGCCCATCATCCGGTGTTCGTTTGTCAAAATAGCTGGCAAGCTGATGAATTTGTGGTATAGGTTTCAAACTATTGGTTTTCACCAGCTCAATTACCTGATGTAGCATTTTCTGATAAATAACCGAATACTTTTGCAGCAACGAAAATCCTGAGTCATTTGGTTCTATCAATATTTTTTCTTGAAGAATCACCGCCCCCGTATCGCAGCCATCATCGATGATATGTGCCGTTACACCAGTTTCTTTTTCATTATTGATGATAGCCCAAACGTGGGGTGTTCTACCTCTATATTTCGGCAAAAGACTCCCATGAAAATTGATGGGATATTTTGCTTTTTCAATAATATCGCGCTCAATCAGGAATAAATAATTGATAGAGAATAAAAGATCCAGGATGTCAGCTTTAAGAAAATCGGCTAACTTTCCTTTTCTTGGATTTCCGACAAACAACCTTATTTCCAATTTATTGGCCAATGCTATTATATTCGTTGAGTGTTTATCCGTAGCAATAAATTGCAATGTATGTTGCTGTGACAGTTTTTGCACCATTTCAAAACCCAAATTTCCGGAAGCAAGCAGACCTATTTTCATCATGATGTAAGTCTATTAAAAAGTTCAAGAATTCGAAAATTTGACTTTCCATCTATAGGATTGACGATAGTCAAAACAGGATTAAAGTTTTGATGCCATGATGTCAGTTCGATTTCTATATTATTCAAATCTTTAATCTCAAATACAGCACCTGACTGAAGAAATCCTTGTAAAATCCTCTGCTGATTGTCGACATAAGCACCACTAAGACAAATAAGTCCGGCAGCCAGGGCTTCAAACAAAACACTACTTGCCGGCACTATGGCCAGGCCTGATTGCTGCATGACTTCCAGCATTTTGATGGAAGAAATGTCTTTAAAGACCCTCACTTGTCTATTGCAAGATTCACAAAATTCATTCAGCGATTTTTCATATGCATAGGATGGCCCAATCACAACATTTATTTTATCAAAACAATCCAGTTTCAATGCCGCACTTAGCGCTTTGCCGGTAAAGTCATGCATGTCGGCGCCCCCAAAGCAAATAAACAAATTTTTAATGGAAATTGGCTTTGGTGCTGACTGAGCTGCCTGTAGAAATTCTTGACGCAATAATGCATATTCGGAGCCAAGTGCCAGAACAGTGCCCTTTTCGGAAATAGCAGCATAATCATCCTGTCTAAGCCCCGGTGCATGATTGATGATGACATCTGCCAAAAGGGGCTTTTCTGCCAGATCATCAATCATGATCAATTTGGCATGTTTGCTTTTTATGGCCTGTTGTATTTCAATACCAAAATGATAACCATCGAGTACCACCAAATCATTTTCTTGCAAAGTACTGATCCAGCCCTGTTCTGATTGTATTGACTTTATTTCATAGGCTTTTGCAGAAAGACTTTTGTAAAAGCTTTCAGGTGCTTCTTTTAGCACAAAAAGTAGGTCATAGGATTCACTTAGCATATCAGCTAGCGCACCGCAACGTATCAGATGCCCCATACCTATGGTACCGCCACCGTCTGCCCTGATGTATATTTTTTGTCTCACAATTGCTTTTCAGATCAAATTATATTGTGAATCCAGCCCGTCAAATTTTCTTTATCAAAGGTTTTAACCTTACAGTTTTCCATTAAAATAGGCAAACTTGAATTCCGCCATTTTCCAATCTTCTTCTGTATCAATATCCTGTACATGCGAAGCCGGTAACTCAATTGCACCAGAATTGTCGGTAAACAAACTTTGCTTTTTGAGCATGATTTCTGGTTTTATCCAGTAAAACTGGCCGCAATCGTGGTATCTGGCTTCAAGATCTTGCGAACGGGTTTGCGTATATTCTGGCCAGACCATTTGCACTTTCCCGTTTTGCCATGCCAGACTTCGCTGTATCGGAAAATCAAACCTGACAATTGTCATTACCGAATCAAATTCATTTTGCATGAGCCTATCGAGCCCCTGCACGATCTTTTCGCTTTGAATAAAAGGTGCAGTAGGCAATATACAGCAGCAATGATCGAAAACTTTACCTCGAATTTTATATTCATGCAATACTTCCAAAATCACATCTGCCAGTGTTGCCGTATCGTTGGCGGTCTTTTCGCTTCTTAAAAATGGCACCGCTGCCCCTAATGACTGTTTGGCTGCATCTGCAATTTCAGGACTATCGGTCGAAACCATTATTTCATCAAAACAATTGCTTTGAATGGCTGCTTCTATGGAATAATGCAAAATTGGCTTCCCTGCAAACAACTTTGTGTTTTTTCCCGGTATACGCTTGCTCCCGCCTCTTGCAGGTATGATGGCCAGATTTTTCATTGAAAAAAATCTCTTATGGTTTCAATGACAAAATCCTGCTCTGCTTCAAGCATGGTAGGAAAAACAGGTATACTAAGTGCTTCATCATAATATTGCTCTGCAATCGGAAAATCGCCTTGCTTCCATCCAAATTGGCGATAGTAGGGCAATAAATGAACAGGAATGTAATGCACCTGGGCAAATATGTCTTTAGATCTGAGGTGATTGTACAATGCCAATCGCTGCCCGGTTCTTATTACAAATAAATGCCATGCATGCTTACATCCACTTTGCTCATACGGCAATATGAGCGGCAGATCTGCCATAGCATCTTTATATTTTTGTGCCTGAATGCTTCTTTTATGAAGATTCTGCTTTGCTCTTTGCAATTGACTGCTTCCCAATGCAGCCTGTATATCTGAAAGCCGGTAATTATATCCCAGCTCTTGCATTTCATAATACCACAATCCATCAGAGGCTGTAGCTGCCACAAAAGACGAGGCATCTTTGGTTATTCCATGGGTTCTGAGTTGAAGCAATTTTTTATAAACATCCGCTCTATTGGTTGTGATCATACCACCTTCGCCGGTAGCAATGTGCTTTACTGGGTGGAAAGAAAAAATGGCTGCATCGGCATAAAATCCATTGCCGCAATTTTGCTTTTGTTGTTTGCTATCTTCAAAATAAGCACCGGGAGCATGGCATGCATCTTCCAATATCCATTGTCCATATTTGTCTGCCAGAAAGCGCAGCTCCTCGAGATTCACCGGAAAACCTGAAAAATCGACAGGAATTATGCCCCTGATCTGACTTTTGACATCGTTTTTCAGCAAGGCTTCAACTTTATTCAAGTCTATAGTCAACCTGTCCTCGTAGATATCGGCAAATATCACCTCGCCACCGGCATACAAAACAGCATTGGCCGAGGCAGCAAAAGTAATCGGTGTGGTTATTACCTTTTCGCCTTTGCCAAGACCAAGCGCCAGCACAGACAAATGCAATGCTGCCGTACCATTTGCCACAGCCACTGCATATTTGCTACCGATATATTCGCTAAAATTACGCTCAAATTTCTCAATTTCTGGCCCCTGTGTCAGGAAATCAGATTTGAGCACCCGAACTACTTCGCTTATATCTTCGTCAGTTATTTCCTGTCTTCCATAAGGAATAGCCATATACCAAATCTTTAGATTGTAAACTCAGGATCAACATGTTGCAAAATTTGCTGCCTGATTTCTTCTACGCTTAAGAACTGCTCATTGTCGCCCGAATTGTAGCTAAAACCTTCATCGACGTAGCTGGCATTGAATGTCTTCTTAAATGCCTCCACGTCCCATATGGGTATGGATGGTAAAATCACGTAGTACTTGTCAATTTCTACCGTATTCAAAGCGTCTGTTTCGGTGATCATTTCTTCGTGCAGCTTTTCACCGGGTCTTATACCCACTAACTCAGTTTTACAGGTTGGCGCCACCGCTTCTGCAAGGTCAAGAATTCTGTAGGATGGAATTTTGGGTACAAATATTTCACCGCCCCAGGCTTTTTCCAAAGCATGAAAAACCATAGCCACGCCTTCGTCAAGCGAAATATTAAACCTTGTCATGTCCTTGTTGGTAATAGGCAAAACACCTTCTTTGCGCTTACTGAGGAAAAATGGAATCACCGAGCCTCTTGATCCTATTACATTGCCATACCTAACCACCGAAAAGCGGATGTTGCGCTTGCCCTTCATGTTGTTGGCAGCGACAAACAGTTTGTCAGAGCAGAGCTTAGTAGCACCATACAAATTGATAGGCGCTGCGGCTTTGTCCGTAGACAAGGCCACTACATCCTGTACACCCGAATCAAGTGCGGCATTGATAACATTTTCTGCACCCAGTATATTGGTTTTGATACACTCCATAGGATTGTACTCGGCCGCAGGCACCTGTTTCAGTGCAGCGGCATGTATTATCACATCAATTCCCTCACAGGCCCGCTTTAGTCTGCTGGCATCACGAACATCACCTATGAAGTACCGGATTCCTGCATATTTTGCTTTGGGAAATTGCTCCGACATTTCATATTGCTTCAGCTCATCGCGGGAGTAAATCACTAGCCGCTTTATGCCCGGAAAACGATGTAGTACCATTTCCACAAACTTCTTTCCAAAAGAACCTGTGCCTCCAGTGATAAGAATCGATTTGTTATTTAGATCAAGCATTGTTTTCTATTTGTAAATCAGCGCACATTTTACCCTGATTAATCTTTTCCATTATATTGTTTTGACGATAAAATTTCTCCATATACGGCTTGTACTTTGCTTGCAGTAGCGGTATATTTTTTAACCTGAACTTCTCAAAAATCCAGACCGTTTTTTTGAATTTGGGTAATTTCATGAAGATTTCCTTAACATAAAAATATTTTCCCATTTCCATTAAGCAATACATGCAGAAATACCTTGGCGAAAACTTTACTTTGGAGCCAGTTGAACCCCCGGTTAGATCCAGCACTTGCTTAAAATAACAGCCAGCCCGAACATGGTTTAGTCCGTCACTAAAACCGATGGTATCACGAATTAATGTTTTTCTTTTAACAATCAGGTCTGATGCCAAAAATGACAAAACCAGCCCGGAAGCATAAAATTCATCCATCAGTTGCTGAAGTTCACCTGCACTTTGCACCATAACCGACCCTTGATATAAGGCATCGCGATTGAAATCCGGATCAGGATTAACAAGTATGGTCGGCATATTTTCTTTCATCAGCCATGCTTCCAAAGTGGTGGTGGTTTCGAATCCCAACCACAAATCGGATACGCTTATTAAATCATGAAGATCATCTTCGTCTTTGACATAGCGCACATTGGGCAGGTTTTTTAGCGGATTCATCTCATTGCGGCCTTCCTCCACAATAGAGGGATTGGCCTCGTTTGGGTGACGCTTTAGTACGAAAAGGATATCCGGATTATCAGTAATAACTTTTCGAAGAATTTCCTCAACGGCAAGCATTTGCTTTTCTGCCCACTGCAAGCGGCTTTCATCCCCTTTAAAAAATGCCAACATTTCATCACGTCCCTGAGCATTGGTTAGCTTTCCAAAGGCCCAGCCAGCATATCCAATTACTTTTTTGAACTTTGTCAGATTAAGCCTTTTGAGGTAGGCTTCCTTTTTTACAAATTCATAAATACTATATCTATCGAAACCGGTAGCTCCGGTGAGCACCAGCTTATTAGCTTGCTCCGGCAATTCTTTTTTCATAAAATCGAGGGTTCGCCGAGACCAGAAACACACAAACTGCTGGTAGAATGTTTTATCGGTATTATATCCCCAGTAGTGGAAGCTTCCATCGGTTCGCATATTCCCTTCAGATATAAGGGCAAAAACGGGGATGCCGCATTCATTTGCATACTGAGATATCTGAAAGTAAAGTTTTGAGCCCACGGTATTGGGTAGCAACACTATATCCGGCTTTTTGCGGTAAATGGCATGCACATCCCATATAAAATTAAAAATCACTTTGACACCAGGTAGCGATTCTATAAAATAAACCAGTGGCAAGAGCATTTCAACATCGCGACCGGCGTCATTGTCTACAAAACATAAAACTACTCTGGATGAATCGGTACTATGCATATTTACTCAGCAAATCATATCGTCAAGAAAAGTGGAGATTTTGGCCACCTGCTTGCGCACTTCATATTCCTTTATCTGCGGCGAAGGTACGTATTTTTTGCCATCCATAAAGCCATCAAAGCAATTGAGAATCCAGCTTTCCATCAAAATTTCGTTGTCATATTCCATGCAAATACCCGATCCGGTTTCTAGCAATATTCCGGCTACGTCGCTATCTACAGGCCCAAGGCTTAATATGGGTTTCGCAATTCTCAGGTATTCAAACAGTTTGCCGGGAATACGTCCTTTGGCATTGTCTGCCTTATTGAGCAACAGCAATTGTATGGACGAGGCATTGCATAGCGATAAAGCCTCTGCCCTTTTGATGAGACCTGTATATTCCACGAACGCACCCAAACCTGTTTTTGCAATCAGATTTTTCAAAGAATAATCTACCTGACCGGTAAAAATCAGCTTTACTTTTTGCCTGAAGATTTCATTTTCATCAACGATCTTTTTTATAACAGACAAAAAATGCTCGGGCAACCTGTCGTGACCGAGCACGCCATTATGAATAATGCTAAAAGAAGTTGGACTAGCTAAAGGCAAATGCTCAAAATCGCCTTCGTCATAAGCGTAGTAAATTACATCTACATTTTTGGCACCTATACTTTCCAGATCCGCTTTCCATGAAGGGCTGGCTATGGTAATTTTTTTTGCAGACTTAAAAACTTCTTGCTCAAGTTTATGATGCTTTTTTAAAGCCGAACTACCGATCATCATCATTTTGAAATAATCGACCTGAGTCCATGGATCCTGAAAGTCGGCGAGCCATGGTATGCCGGTATGTCTGGAAAGTTTGCAGGCAATCACGGTATTGGTATGCGGGGGGCCATCGCTCAATATGGCATCTACTTTGGTATGTTGCAGGTACTTTGTGAGATACCTTACGGAGGGTGCTATCCAGAGTGCCCGTGCATCAGGTATAAAAAAATTACCCCTAAGCCAGATGGCAAAATTATCAATCCAGCCTTTGCTTAGCTCTTTGGCATACACAGGATTGGCTGAATCCGATTTTTTTCGTCTGCTTATTTTCTTGAATAGTCCAAATGGCTCGAGGATGGGTCTTTTAATCACCAGCACATCTTCCGGAATTTCTAGCAGGTTGGCATGATCCCAATGATCGTATTGGGCATTGTCTGGCGCATATACGATGACTTTCCAGCCAGATTGCGTCAGATATTTGGCAAACCTTAAGGATCGCAAAACAGAAATACCACCAGCAGGCGGCCAATAATAGCTTATAATTAAGACAGTTTTAACCAAGCTCTTTTATGCTTTTGGCTTAATAAATGGCATGATTTGTTTTACCCCTGCACCCAGCATAACCAGTAACAAAATAATACTGGAGATCATCATTACCCGGTTACCAATTTTGTAAGCGGCAGGTTCAAACTTGAATTCAATGGTATTGGCACCCGCAGGCAATTCCAAAGCCCTTAGTACATAATTAGCCCTGATTATTTCGGCTGGACGGTCGTTGATGGTGGCCGTCCAGCCTTGAGGATAGTAAACTTCAGAGAAAACAACCAATGATTTCTGCTGATTCTGGCTGGTATATTTCAGGTAATTTGGCCGGTACTCTACCAGTTCGATATTTCCCTGACTGGATAACTTTGTGGTATCTGGTTTGAATTTACCAAAATCAATAATGGCGGTACTTTGCAGGTCTGTTTTTTCAATTGCCGCCAATTCTTCATCAGCATTTTGCACGGCTTTCACTTTGTTGACAAACCATCCATTGCCCAGGGCATAGCTATTTTTAATTACGGCATTGGGCTCGTCTCCGGCCACAAAATATTTGGCATTCAGCATATTCAGCGCTGGTGTCAATCCCGCTGCCAATTTGCCTTGCTGTTCAATGACGGC
>DAIQNU010000024.1:0-18264 GCA_036788235.1 Cyclobacteriaceae bacterium | reverse complement strand
TCACCATTTTTTACGTAAGCATCATAGTGCCAGGGTCTGTGCATCAAATGCAATGCCATTTGGATCGTTGTTTGTGCTACGCTGTTCGAGGAGTAATCTTCAGCATTTTTTACTACAATTCCTTTGCTTTTGGCGAATTCAAGATCAACATTATTGGTGCCGGTGGCCGCAATGCAAACCAATCGAAGCTTGTCCAATTGCTGTAATAATTCTTTGTCAATCAATACTTTGTTTGTAATGATGATCTCTGCCTCTTTACATCTTTCCAGCCTTTCTTCAGGTAAAGTGTGGCTATACATTTTTACATCACCCAGATCAGTAATGGGCTTAAAATCAATTTCATCCCCAAAAGTGATGGTGTCTAGAAATACAATATTCATTTTATTGTTTTTGGGTATTGCGAAGGCGAGGATTTATATTGCTCCCGTTCATTTGAAGAATTAAACTTCAATTATACAAAAAAACTGTTAATCGAAGCATTGAGCTGCCACTACACAGCAATGGATTATTTATAAAAATGTTTCCCTGTTTTTTGGAATGGCTTTAAAGCTCGATTTCGTCCTAATTTTAATTGATATTTGGGACGAAAAAATGTTAAGCTTAATTTTTATTTTCCTTGAACTTAGTAAAAGTTGTGTTGTCATTAGCCATAACGATAAAAATAGGAACTAAATCGCCTTCATACTGCCATTAAAAAGTCAAGTATTCCAAAGCTTCTATGTATCCTGGTTGAAAGAAACATTAACAAAAAAGTCGCGAAAGCTTACAAAAGACAAATAAACATTGGCACTTCCGAAAAAGCAGTTGTATTTATTGTTCATTTAATCAAAAGTTACTACCTCTATTCATCTGGATTTACGATGGTTCTTTGAGCTATTTTTTATAAGTTTATGGCATAACAATAAAAACCAACAGAATGAATAGAAGAACATTTATAGAGAAATCTGCTTTAAGCGCAGCAGCACTCTCATCTACTTTTTATATCCCTACCTTAGCTAATGACCGCAAGCTCAAAGTAGGTCTGATAGGTGCCGGATGGTACGGTATGGTCATAAGTAAAGCTGCATTAAGCGTGGGCGGTGTGGAAATTATTGCAGTAAACGATGTAGATAGCGAGCACCTTAAAAAGAGTGCTGAAGAATTGGAAAAGCTTCAGGGCAGTAAACCAAAAACATTTAAACACTATCAGGATCTGATAGATATGAAAGGATTAGACGCAGTTTTTATAGCCACACCACCCCATTGGCATGCTTTGCAGTTCATAGCAGCCTGCGAAAAAGGACTGGATATTTATTGCGAAAAACCACTGGCATATGATCCTATGGAAGGATTGGCGATGGTCAAGGCTGCTAATAAAGCAGGAAATATCGTTCAGATAGGTTTTCAACGCAAGCAAAGTGTAGCTTTTAATCACGCAAGGAATTATTTAAGCGAAGGTAAAGCAGGCGAGATTAAGCAAATAGTAGCCCAAATAAATTATAAAGCGAATCCTGGAGATACATCCATTCAAGCGCCTCCTGCATCATTGGATTGGGATGAATGGTGTGGCCCAGCACCTAAATTGGACTATCGTCCTAGTATAGGACATATGTCTTGGAGATTAGAAAAAGAGTACGGAAACGGCCATTTGGTGGACTGGGGCATACACCACATTGATATTATTCGGGACATTATGGATGAAGGCATCCCAACAGAATTTAAAACTACTGGCGGACTTTACACTTTCAAAGACAAAATTAATACACCCGATACCCTTACAGCCCACATGAAATTTGAAAAAGCACCTTTAGTCTGGCAACACCGGATGTGGGGAGCGGGCGATATGAATCAAGACCTTAATAATGGTGTCATTTTCCATGGTGATAAAGCCTCAGTTTTTGTCTCTGATTCGAGATTTTTGGTTACTCCAGCAGATAAAAACGAAGAAAGCCTGGATTTGAATTTGCCAACAGAAAATGGTGGGAAAGAGTTGCATATGAAAGAATTCTTCGATGCTGTTCGCACTAAAGATCACAACAAGATCAGTAGTACAGTAGAAGATGCCCAAAAGTCAAGTGCTACTGTACAGCTAGCTATGATGGCTTATTATAGCGATAGCATCGTGAAATGGGACAATACCAGCAAATCTATCGTTGACAATGCCGCAGCAGCAAAAATGTTAAAAAGAGACTACAGAGGTAAATGGAAACATCCGGGTTGATCTGAGAGCATAAATAGGAATGGGCTTTAGCCTGTTCCTATCCTAATTCATTTAAGCTAGTAATACTATTGACTATTTTGTCAATGCCTCCGGATTCTTTTTGAGGTTTTGCTCTCGCTGTATAATTTCGGCTATGGTACTTGCTTTGAGCAATCGTACAGTCTCATTTCGCACTTCGGCAAATACATCACGTATGCCGCAGGTTTTTTCATCTTTACATTCTTCACAGCGCTCATAATACTGAAAGGTGACACAAGGGAGTAAAGCAATTGGCCCATCAAAAAGCCGCATAATATCGGCTATGTTTACTTCCTCAGGTTTTCGGTAAAGGTAGTAGCCACCACCTTTGCCTTTTTTACTCCTAAGTATACCTGAATTGCGCATGTCCAGAAGAATCGATTCTAAAAATTTCTGAGGAATATTTTCTGAGGATGCAATTTGACTGATCAATATGGGGCCTTCGTTGTAGCGCTTGGCCAGATAAACCAGTGCGTTCAATGCGTATTTTGTCTTCTTGGATATCATACCCAACAAATATATACTTTGTGGCTTATTTTTATAGGCACAATCTTAAAATAGTTGCTGTAATGGTTTGATTTTTCTGTCTATGTATAATTGATGAAATCAATAATAAGAGACTAATTCAAAAAAAACAGTGATAACAGCGAAGGCAACAATTTATCTTGATTCACGGTACAGAAATAAGACAAATCACTCTTTCAACACGCCCAAATACTCATAGTAGATTAAGAATAGAAGGAATGTTTAACTTAGCCAGGATCTGAAATTTGTATTTTACACTAAACACGCCATATCTCAATTTCTGCAAATGCGACATTTAGGGCACACTTTTAAGATTTGGCAAATTATTCTTCAAGCCAAAAAATGGCCTTACCCATTTCCACCTTCTTATCAAAAGCTCATAAAATAGCAAGGATATTAAAAATGTTCCGAAAATGAGCAGCGAAGCTTTAGCCCAAAAAGCAAGGTCCCAGTCCATTACCCAATAGCAAAGCACCAACATCACACTTTGGTGCAAAATATAAAAGGGGTAGACAGATTCATTCGCATATTTCAGACCGGCACTTTCGCGGTTGAGATACCTTGCAGCATAACCAAAACATACCAAAATCCACAACCATATATTGGCAACTTTGAATCCATTTCGAATGAAATGCATTACCACTGTATGCTCTAGCAATTGGTTCATCAAGATATATACCGTAAAAAATACTATACCTGCCAAGAGTAGTTTTCTTCTATGTGTTTGAACATTTTCCCAAAATATTGACCCTACACCTGCCAGGCTAAAACCTGCGATGAAAAAGAACAAGTAATTGATTTGAGTAAACCAGTCATTGGTGAAGTTATGGGTAACAGGAAAAAATTCACGCATGATTGTGTAAGTAAAATAAAAAGGCAAAAAGAACCATAGCAATTTTGGGCTGAACTCTGCAATCCACCTACTCAATTTTCGAAAATAGGCATTCTTGGGGTTGTTTTTGAGATACACAAATAGTGGAGCTAATAACAAAGAATAGGCAAGCAAATAAGGCAAAAACCATAAGTGATGCCAACTAAGGTTACCTGTAGGATATACACCTTCAAATGCCAAAGTAGGCCAAAAATCGAAGTAACCACCTACAAACTGTCCTTTGGCAAGGCGCTCAATATAGACTTGCGGCGGGATGATAAAGAGCATTCCAAAAACCAGGGGTAAGAGCAATCGCTTGATGCGTTCCCATGAAAACAACCATCCACTTCGCTTGCCCAATGCATACCAAGTGCCCATACCGGAAATCACAAATAAAATTGGTAGTCGCCATTGATTCAAAAACAACATGGGCCAAGTAATCCATTCATAGATGACATTGTTTTTAATGTGAAAGTCCCAAGGCACGAAAAACATGCCCACATGATAAAAGATCAACAGACCAAACACAAATACCCTAAGCCAATCCAAATCGTACCTTCTCATAATTTTTGATGCATTATTAAAAAATCAAATCTGAATTGAAATTCTGAATTGAAAAAGGAGAATGGGGTGGGATGCATGTCTTTGTGATAGAATGCAAAGATTTATTTTAGGTGGTTTAGCTTTTCTTTGAAAGTAGCAATCATAGATCTTGAGACAGGCACATGTTCTGGCAGTCCGTTTACTTTTAGCTGAAATCCTTGAGCATTGCCTTTAGTAGCAAGCACTTTTTGCAGATTTACCAAGTAGGCGCGATGGGTTTTTAGTATAAAAGGTAAGTGGGCTAGTTGTCCTTCAAATTCCTTAAGAGTCATTCGTTTTACAAGCTTTTCTGCTTTCCCTTTACTGTCAATAAACAACTCCATGTAATTGCCATCTGCGCGAGCCATTATCAAACTTTCAGGGATTAGTTCAAAATCGTCAGCATTGACTTGAGTTTTGATAGCCAATGTAGAAAAAGCATCTTTCTCAACCAGGCTATTTTGCAAAGTTTTTAGATTCATGGAATCATGTATATTTCGCTGTAGTCGTAAAATGTAATTGATCGGTACAAAAATTATCATGATCAACATGCCTACCAAAAAGGTATTTCGGATCTCCTCCAATAAATAGCCCAAGGACCAATTATTTGGGTTGTTATAAATTACATCGCGTATCAAAAAATTACCTATACCTATTATCAATAAAACAAAACCTACGTGCAGAAATTCTTTTCCTATGGTCCATTGGTCATAAGCTTTAAGGATGGTTTCAAGAAGAAAAAAGTATACCAGAGCGATGGACGTAACCAAACCAGCGTGAATAAGGCAGATCCAAAAATAGTTCATTCGGTGTTCTGATCTATTTACTATAAAAGGTTCAAAAAAATAGGTGAAAAGTAGGATAAACATAAAGACAGTAAGAAAGAAAACTATCCCGCCATTCCCTTTGAAATAATACAAAGGATAAGGTTGGCGAAAGAATTTATCAATTTTGCTAATTGACAGAATCATTGGATGACACTTGTTTGAAGAATAGCAAAAAAACACAAATGTTTATTGCAATGCACAAAAACTGCCCAAACTTTTTCTTGCGGTACTTGTAAAAATTCAAGCTACGTGTGCTTATCAATAGGTATGCGGTTTTAACCCATCCCTCCAGGTTTGTGAATTTACTGTGCGACTGTAAGAAAAAATAGCAAGGAAATTATGGATCTAGAATGTAGCTTTAACCCATCCCTAATCAATCATTTACTCAAGTTTCGCACATGTTTTCAATTACCATTAACAACAAAACATGCAAGGTGTAAATGACCCTGAAAGGGTTCAATTATAATAACCACGGGTGTAAACCCGTGGTATTAACAAAATAATATCTGGTTTTGGCGGAATTTTTGCCCCTTCGCAAAAATTATGACAAAACTGGTGCTTGCGAAACTTGAGTCATTTAATTACAAGCCACTTCTTAAATCAAAATTGTGGAATAAGAAAATCCGTAAAGTGTGATTCATGTTGTATTCATTCCCGGTAGGCAATTGTTGAAAAAGATTCATGTATCCAACTTGAATATTTGCCCTGGGCATTAGTTGATATCCTAGCCCTACAAAAAACCTGTTTTGATCGAAATAATTGTAAACTACATTATTGCCCATATTTATGTGTAATTCGTTATTCAACACAGTAAATGGGGTGCCAGTTTCTATTTTATGCCCTGTGAGCGGGTAGAAATGATTGAAATTGTACCTAAAGCGCATTGTTAGGCCATAATCATCGTTCATTATTCCGTTTTCCATATCTCTCAGAAATTGTTGCTCAAACCTGAACCATTGCATGGTGTTGGCTTTCTGATAGTTATTATACCATTGTATTTGTTGCCATGGGCGATGCTCTGGCCTAATGAGCCCATCTTTAGCAATATGATGTCGGACATGTGCATAACCCAAACTTGCTCTTATGTTATCAGATATATAATAGGTGCCACCAAAGCGATAGATTTCTGTACCCATCCGATTGGTAAACTGATCAGTCATACGCAGGTGCAGGTCAGTCCAGATACCGAATTTATCTGAAACGCGAGTTTGACTTATAAAACCCAGCCATAAAGATTCTTGCTTTGAAATGTGTTTTGCAGGAAGACTTTGCGCCCTTAAATCCACCAAGGCAGCCAATAAAATAAAACCAGATACAATAAATACAAAAATCCCTCTATTAAACATATTATCCCTCCAAATAAGTTTATCTACTGCAAAGTGTGTACCAGCTTCTTTAAAAACCCCTCCTTTTTTAAGCTGAAAAATCAGTAAACACTAATTTTATTTTAATTTATATCTTTCGAAACGAATTGAATTTCAAAAGGATACTTATTGTGCCATTATTACATTATAAAAATTATTTTTTGCATATTGACATCCATTATTACTGGAAAATCTGAATTAAAACGCATCTATTCGATTATTGCGTTTGCTTAAATGATATGTGTTTTTATCAGTGCGTATAGGATTTCAGTAATTCTGATTTTTTTTGAAACACTCAATTTCAAATTTATACATATGATAACAGTTATTTTACTCGCTGCACTTGTGCTTTTGGTCATTTGGGCAATTAATATTTACAATAAGCTGGTGAGCAAGCGAAATATGGTGGAAGAAGGCTGGAGCAGCATAGATGTCCAGTTAAAAAGGAGATCAGATTTAATCCCAAGCTTAATTTCGACAACTAAAGCATATATGCAACATGAAGAAGGTTTGTTTAGAAATTTGGCAGAGTTGCGAAGCAAAAGTATGTCTGCCAGATTAGTTAATGAACAATCAAAGACTGAAACAGAGCTAAGTAGGTCTTTAGGTCAACTTTTTGCTCTAGCTGAAAATTATCCCGATTTGAAAGCCAATCAAAATTTTCTGCATATGCAACAGCAACTTTCTGAGTTAGAGGATCACATCCAAATGGCTCGGAGATACTATAATGGAAGTGTTCGCAATTACAATATTCAGGTAGAATCTTTTCCGGATTCGGTGATTGCTTCATCCTTTAATTTTACTAAAAGAGATTTTTTCGAACTTGAAAATCTTGCTGATCGGGAATTACCGAAAGTTGATTATAGTAACTAAAACATAATTAAGATGATTTGCGATTTTTACTACAGAATTTGTAATGTGACTTTTTCAAAATGTCCAAAACTATTTTATGCTTTTTTACTAAGTGTTTTTTTTCTTACAACCGGGGCATTTGCACAGAATAGTAGCGAAGAAATCCTACAATTTCATACAGACATAGATGTGCAGGCAAATTCTGAAGTCCTGATAACTGAAACAATTAAAGTAAGAGCTCTGCACCAAAATATCAATCGAGGTATTTATCGCACCATTCCCGTAGTTGGCCGTGGCAGTTTTTTAAGCAGCTCACGGATGGATCTGGAGGTCCTCGGCCTTAAAAGAAATGGCAATCCTGAGCCGTACTTTATTGAACAAAGCTCAGGCAATGTCATTATAAATTTTGGTGACGATAGCTTTTTGGAAAAAGGTGAACATAGCTATGAGCTAAGCTATAAGCTCAAAAGGGTTTTGCGTTTTTTTGATGATTATGATGAAATTTATTGGAATGTCACTGGAAATGATTGGTCTTTCCGAATTCTGGAATCTAGTGCTACTGTCAGGTTGCCTGAAGGTGCATCGATGAAAAGCCAGGCATGTTATACCGGAGCAGGAGGGTCTACTGCTACAAATTGCACATTTGAAGAAACAAGTTCAGGTACTTATTTATTTAGATCCAATGGGATACTTAACGCCGGAGAAGGCATTACTGTAGCCATATCATGGCCTAAGGGATATACAGCCGAGCCCACTGAAGAAGAAAAGCTGAATTACATGTATCGCGACAATAAAGGGGCGATGGCAGGGCTGATTGGCTTTCTGATTATACTTTTATATTATTTTTTCACTTGGTCAAGAGTGGGTAAAGATCCGGCTAAAGGTACTATTATCCCCAAGTATGTTGCACCTGAGGGACTATCACCTGCGGCTACACGCTATATATTGCGAATGGGATTCGACAGCAAGGCGTTTTCTTCTTCGCTTGTAAGTCTCGCTGCTAAAGGCGCTTTGACAATTGAAGAAGTTAGGAAGAAATTTACACTTAAAAAAACGGATTCTGTACCCACAGAACTGACATCAGATGAGCAGCAGCTGTATGAGACTTTGTTTTCCAGAAAACGCGAAGTTGAAATAACGCGGGGTAATCATTCAATATTTAGCTCTGCCAAGACTAAGCTAAACCAAAACCTAAAACGAGCCTATCAAAAAACTTACTTTAATCTTAACACCAAAGAGGTAGTAATTGGAGCGCTATTGAGCATAGTGGCAATATTGAGTATATTTTTTACTACTGAAGGCTCTGATGAAGTTGTGTACTTCTTAGGTATTTGGCTTAGTTTATGGACAGTCGGTTGCACTTTTCTTATATACCAGGTTTTTGTACAGTGGAAGTCGGTTCTCAAAAGCAAGAAAAATATACCTATGGCCTTATTTATGACCTTATTTGGCATTCCTTTTTTTGCTGCCGAAATCGCTGTACTTGTTATTATGGGATTTCAGATCGGATTTCTTCCTGTGATTATAGTGGTTTTGATTTTCGGATTGAATATGTTCTTTATTGCCATCATGAAAGCACCTACATTGGAGGGACGATCCGTAATGGATAAAATCGAGGGTTTTAAAATGTATCTATCAGTAGCAGAAAGCAGCAGAATCAGGTTAATGGGCGCACCTGAAAAGGATTTAGGATTGTATGAAAAATATTTGCCTTATGCTATGGCGCTTGATGTTGAGAATGAATGGAGTGAGCAATTTAGTTCCTTAATAGAGCGGGCTTCAATGACAGAAACTCACGGTAGTAGAGGCTACAGTCCAAGATGGTATCATGGAAGCCAGTCATTTTCTGCGGTTGGTTCAAACAGTTTGGCAAGTTCTTTAGGTACAGCATTTTCATCTGCGGTATCTGCTTCGTCTACCTCATCATCAGGAAGTGGAGGCGGTGGCTCATCTGGAGGTGGCAGTGGCGGTGGTGGCGGTGGTGGTCGTTAACATCTCGGTTGTTACGTGTTGAATATATTTAAAATTACTAGTTAAGATAAGTTTCCCCAATCTTTTTGGTCATTGGTATGACTGCCTTGTGAATATTTAAAATTACGCTGAATAGCGCTCAAATTAGATTGAACTTTAACATTGTTAATTAGTTTAAACTATATTTATAAGGATATTTCAACAACCTAAACCTTAAGACTATGAAGTGTTTTTTCGCATTACTTATTTTTACTATAACTAGTGGGCTTGTTAGCGCTCAAGACCTGTTTAAAGTAACAGAATCGACCGCCGCCATGCAGAAAGGTACCCAGCCTTCCTTTGAAATTTTCATTCCGGAAGCCAGTCCGAAAATTGTCGAAGATAATTGGAAGAAATTTGTTGAGAAAGGAACACGGGCAAAGTTACAAAGAGCAGGTAGCGAGTTCGTTATAGAAAATGCCGTTCTCAAATTGATTAGTGATGAACCTATGAATTTTTACAGCAATATACAACAATCAGAAAATGGTTCTGTGCTTCGTGTATTTGCAGAGCAAAATGAAAAATTTATTTCTTCGGCCAGCCATCCTTCAGAATCGGCAGTTCTAAACACGCTATTAATGGAATTTGCCTTGGAAAGCCATGGAGATGCTGTGAATTCTGAAATGAAAGCCGAACAAAAGAAACTAAAAAGTCTGGAGAAAGATCTTAGAAAGCTTATCAATGATAAGCAAAAGCTTGAGCGGAAAATCCGCAGCCATGAGGAAGAGATATTCAGCTATAAAAACGATCTCGATGTTAATAAAAGAGCACAACAAGCACTGATTGAACGTAGTAGTAATACTGAGAATCCTGAACCAATTGATCCTAAAGATCAGAAGAAAATTCAAAATGAGGCAAAAAAGATTCAAAAAAAGATTAATGCAGCCCAAAACAAAATCAGGAAAGCAGAAAGAGAGATACCTGTAAATGCGCAACTACAAAAGCAAAAAAAGGACGAAATAGAGAATCAGCGGCAAAGGATTATAAAGGTAAGTGGCAAAAAAATTGTAAAGTGATGGGGAAGGGTAATCCGTAATCCGTAAACCGTGATGCGTAATGCGTAATGGGTCGGGTGATTTATTGATCACCTGTCTGCCGTAGGTCTGCCTTTGCCGGTAGGCAGGCAGAGTGATGAAATATAAGTGATAAGTTGATGTGTTTTGTTGTGTATCCCTGTCTTCATTCCAAAATTTTTGCAGCAAAGCGGCGAAAATATCTGGAATCTTTGGATTTGGGATTTTTGATTTCGGATTTGGGAATTAGGATTTAGTTATGAATGATAAGTTATAAGTTGACACCTTTCACCTTTCAGCTTTGAGCTTTCAGCTTCGGATCACATTTGTTATTTTTAATTAAGTAATCAGCATTTGATTATTGCAATAATGGATAAAACAAATATATTTAGCGAAAATTATTTTTGTTGTCCTTAATATTTTTTAGATGAGCATATTTAAAAGATTGTTGTATGCAGGCATTGACCATGAAATGCCTGAATATTTACGCAGAAAGGTGTTTCCAACCAATGTTGTTACGCTGATTTTGATGTTTCTCATCGCCATTCCTTTTGCCATTATATCGTTATTTTATTTTCCCTTTATGGCGATATTTCCTTCTTTGGGAGCATTGGTGGCTATTGGTGTTTTAGCTATGAATTTTAATGGTGCTATATACTTTTCTCGGGTCATTATATCTATAATGCCCATTACTTTGGCGGCTACCTATCAGGCGTATTTAAGCAATCCAGGTGAAGAGCCCATAGCTTCTGCTTATCTGGCTGAATTGAGCTTTATCCTTGTGCCATTTGTTATTTTTGATTTACGAGAAAAAGGTTTTCTGATTTTTTGCGCTGCATATGGCATGCTACTTATAATTACTTATCCGATTACAGTTTCTTGGTTGAATATTGATGCTGATAGTGCGGTATTACGTACAGGTTGGCTTTCTACGGTTACGATCATATTGGCTATATTGTGTGAAATTGGTTGTGTACTAGGACTAGCATTGCTCAACAGGGAAGCAGAAAATAGGAGTGAGGCGCTGATTGAAGACATGGACAAAAAGAATGCGGTCTTAACCAGCTCTGAAGAAAAGCTGCTGGAGAACCTTAAGAAGATGGAAGATGTGCAGTCAAATGAAAAGAAGCATAGCTGGATTACACAAGGTGTAGGAGAATTGTCTGAGATATTGCGATCTAATATAGATCAGACAACTATGAATGATAAAATCATCACCCATGTAGTTAAATATTTACAGGCCAATCAAGGAGCTTTTTATATAGTTGAGCGGCAAGATAAATTTAATAGTGATGTGAAAATTAAATTAATGTCCTGCTATGCTTACGATCGGAAAAAGTTTGTTGAGCAGGAAATTGAGCCAGGCGATGGGATTTTGGGTCAATCGTATATGGAGGGTTCGTATATTTACCTAACCGAAGTTCCGGCAGACTATACTAGGATAACTTCGGGGCTTGGAGAATCAACACCCAGCGCACTCATAGTAATGCCACTTAAAACCAACGATTCTATTGAAGGCATGATGGAAATTGCAAGCTTTCATACATTAGAAAATCATCACATTGAGTTTTTGAACCGTGCCGGCGAAAATATAGCCTCTTACATCCACAACAGCAGGATTAATACCCAAACCAAGCAATTGCTAGATGAAACCATGAAGCAAGCAGAGGTTATGCGATCACAAGAAGAGGAAATGCGCCAAAACATGGAGGAACTGGCAGCCACACAGGAAGAAATGCAAAGGAAGGAGCAAGAATACCTAAAAAAAATTGATGCGCTAAGTAGCGCTTTACAAGCTAAAAAGCAGGATGTAGTCAGCTGATTTTTAGTTTTGAATTACTTTTTTGGTAGCAACTATGGCATATACCATGGGTATTTTATCATTTAAATGCGCAATTCTATACTTTTTAGGTGCAATTTCTACCGTCTTATTGAAGCAGTTGTATGGTGAGTAGTCATATTCATTCAATGAGTTTATCTCAAGTCCATGTCTGATCAGACTATTCACTACCTCGCCTGTTCCATGATTCCACATTACATATTCTTGGCTTATTTCAGCATTTCGGTCTGCATAACTTCCACTCAAAGTTTCTACGATTGGCCCGGTATTAAAATAGCTATAGTCGAGTTTGGCAAAATCATCGTCAAACATACTGACCACAGGGTGAAACTCTACGAAAATCAATTGACCTGAAGGCTTTAAAAATTTCGATATTACCGCCGCCCAGGCATCCAAATCGGGTAGCCAACTTATGGTACCATAACTGATGAAAACCATGTCGAAGTTTTGATCTAATTGCGTTGGCAAATCATACACATTGCAACAAATAAATTTCGAATGAGCACGTGTTTTTTCTGCCAGTTCTCGAGCACTTTCTATTGCTTTGTCTGACAGATCAACACCAGTCGTTTTAGCGCCAAGTCTGTCCAGTGAGATAGTATCTTGCCCAAAATGGCATTGCAGATGCAAAATGCTTTTCCCTTTTACATCGCCCATCAACGAGAGTTCTATGTCATTGAGTGATGTTTTTCCCGCTAAAAAACCTGGCACGTCATAAAAGTCAGATCGCAAATGATGGATGGTTTTTTCATTCCACGATTGCCTGTTTATTTCTAGATAATTCCTGTTTAAACTCATTTGATTAAATCATAAGTTAATGGTTGGAAATAGAAACTATTAATAAAAAGGGTAAAGCCAGGGAATGTTTTAATTCAAATTCGGGAATTGCAAATACTCAACATTCCAATATGAGACTACACATTCATTACTAATTGAGATGCTCAACGTTTTTTAATGCCCCATTGCTGGAATTTAAATTCTCTTTTCCATTTAGGCTTTTACCATTTTCACCAAGACTTACCTTTTCAGTTTCTGCGGCTTTATCAGCTATTTTCTTAAAAGCTCTTCCAGCTACCCATGCTACAAATATTCCCGGCAAAAAACTGCCCAGCCAGGAAATTATAAATATCATAGTAGAAGGATAAATAATGGATTTACCCTTCATGAGCTGTTTTATGGCGGTTTTTGCCACTTTTTTTGGACTTTCTAATATCCAGGCGCCGCTATCATGCGCATCTTGAAAGCGCTCCATAAGCTCTTCAGAGGTAATAACTGGGCCGGGGCATAAGCAGCTTACTTTTACACCTGAAGGAAGCATTTCTCCCCTTAGTGCCAAAGTAAAATTAAGTACAAATGCTTTTGAAGCCGAGTAAATTGCCTTTCCAGGTATGGGTATAAAAGAAGCCAAACTACCTACATTGAGGATATAAGCACCTTTCCCATAGCTTTTTAGTTCTTCCATATACAGCTTGGTGACTATAGTCATGACTGTGTTATTCAGGTAAAGTATATGCAGGAGTTGTTCTAAGGGTGTTACACTAAGCATACCAGAGTAGCCGGTGCCCACATTGTTTATAAGTATGTTTATCTTAATTTGATGGCTGTTTGTCCATTGCAAAAGTTGATCAGGAGCTTCGGGTTTAGTTAGGTCAAGGCAATGATATCGAATTTTTACTTTGTACAATTGCTGAATTTCTTCTACTACATTCATCATACCAGATTGTGGTAAAGCAACGAGTGCCAGATTTTGTCCGAGTCGGGCACATTCAAATGCCATTTCCTTGCCTATTCCTGAACTTGCTCCAGTTATTAAAGTGTAGTAATTGTCATTGTTTATCATTATTAATTTCTTTTTTTATCCATTCTATAGTTTGTTGTAATCCTGTTTTAAGCGGTGTAATCACATATCCTAGCTCTTTTTCTGCTTTTTCAGAAGAAAGCGCCCAGTTGTATAAATACTTTTTTGTCCAAGCCGGTGTTAGAGGTGGTTTAAAACCTAAGGTTCGAGACACACCACTAAATATGGCAACCAGTGCGATTAAAAGTTTGGCTGGTATTGATACTTGCCAAATCCTTTTTCCATGAATTTCTCCCACCAAATCAAACAAATACTTGTAGGTAACATTTTCACCACCAAGTATATACCGCTCTCCGGGTATGCCTTTTTCCATAGCAAGCTGATGGCCTATAACAACGTCATTTATAAAGGCATAGTTGCCGAGCTTCTTGCCACTACCGGGTAAAAAACGACCCAGTCCACGGATGTACAGCCTCACATACCTTGTTACCGCATTGCTCACGGAGTCAAAACCAGGGCCATATACTCTGGTTGGGTTCACTGTCACTATATCAAGCCCCCGCCGGGTATACCTCAAAGCCATTTCTTCCGAAATAAACTTGGAAGTTTCGTAGTCATTAAAAAAAGGAATCGTACGAATATCATATTCTTTGCAAGGTTCATGATCAGATGGGCCAATTACGCCTGCTGTTGAAGTATACACAACTTTTTTTACACCAATGGTTTGAGCAATTCTGAAAACATTGTCAGTACCCAAAACATTCATTTGATAGTAGATATCCGGATCGAGATTGATTTTTGCATATGCGGCAATGTGGTAAACAAGCTCGCAATTTTGCATGGCTTTTTCTATGGACGACGCATCCAATAAATCACCTTTGTAAATACTAATGTTTTTATGCTGAATGAGCTGCGATTTTTCAGGTGACCTCACCAAGGCATGAATTTGATGCCCTTCATCTGCCAGTTTCAAAGCCAATTGCTGGCCTATGTATCCGGTAGTACCGGTAATGAAGATATTCATCAATCTGTAGATTTAACTTTAGTGGTTTTACTGTAGATTAGGGCAAATGCATCTGAGGAAGTTGCCAAAATCAAATGAAGCAAAAAAGCCGTGATGAAGTTTCCCGTTTGTAAAGTAATTAGGCACAATACTATACCAAAAGGAATGGAACCAAGAATTTCCTGTTTGTTTTTATGTACATGTGCCAAACTGTATAATATGGTGTTGATTAAAATGCTAAGCCAGATTGGGAAATGTGAAACCAGAAGAAAGAGCAGAAATCCTCTGAAAAGAAATTCGTAGGCGAAAAGATACAAGCCCCAGGAAATAAAATTAACCCCGATAAGCAAGGGTGTCCAGCGAGGAACCTTGATTTGAGGGTACAATGATTTCTCTTTTTGCTTTAGTGCATTGTTTCGGCTCAGGAAGATTAGCAATATGCCAATGCCTGCCGTATAGCCCAGGGTAAAATAACGCTCATCAAAATTAAGCCCCATAGCAGCCAACGGGCTGTCAAAATAATACATTACGATGGCCATTGGAATAATACCTAGAAAAAATACCCCATTAAATCTTTGCCAAAGTACCTGATTAACAGTAGAGTTGACTACCCGAGGTTTGCCTGGCAAACTGATTTCCTTTGAACTGATCAAATACAAAGAAAAAAGTAAAATTACACTGATTATGGCAAGAAAAGCCCCAGAATTGATCGTAGAATAAATTGAAAGTATAGTGTGAGTAAGCATTATAAAAGAAGTTTAACCATACCAGATTTAACAAATTAAGTCAAATGACTCGAAATTCATAAAAAATTATCAGAAATGGAATAAAAGGATAATTTATCCTGTATTTAGGTTTACTTTTTTTCCGGCAAAGTTATTCTGTAACAGATTCACAAAAAAAAGACTGGACATATTACTTTTAAAAAATATTTTGAACGGTTTTATTACTTCACTACAAAGAATCTATACGACCCAATACTTTTAGGGTTGAGAAAAAAATGCATTTCATAAAAATTAATGATTTGCTTGTGTAAAGTTCGATTTTAGAGGCGTTAGTTCGACTGCAAATATTTATTGCCCAATAAATTCATTAATATATGCCTAATCCTAAGTATCTGGTTATTATTTATTTCTTCTTTTGCAAACTTTTGCCGTACTTTGCAAACGCAACCAAGGTTTTATAAATATTGAAAGCTGTTCGACAATAATAAAGCCTTTAAACCTCAATGAATTTCAGTTTCGCTACAGACCAGTGACTGAATCTGAACCACAACCACTGCTCTTGAAAACGAAGAGCACACCATCGTTACCCATGTGTCTACGCGCACATTTTAACGCGAACAGCCAGTTCTCAGACTTCACCGACCAATGAAGTCTTGTTTTCACTCAGTATAGCATGAAACGATGGCTATATTGGTTTTTTGGTTGAAGTAATCAGAAAGTATAATGTAAGTTAGTGGTAGCTACAAAAATTTTAAACTGCCACGATAAAAATTCAACACTTGCGATTAAAATTGAATTAATAAATAGATAAGTTTGACTATGGTACTTGAAAAATTGAAAGGAGAAATGGAGGAAATAGATCTTCTGGAATTAGCACCCATAAATATTGTAGTTACTGGACGCACACAGGACAATAATTTGGTAAAAATGCTCGCTGAAAATGGCAGAAAAGTAGATTTTGTGCCCATGTCTGAAGAAGCTGCTGCCGATTTGAAAAATTTCAGTTTCAAGGATATGAAGCCTGCAATTGACTTTGCACAGAAACATAATAGTAATCTGATTGTGGGATATGATGCAGCCAATAACAGAATATCAGTTGCTGCCAGAAGAAGTGTTGAAGGGAATTTTCAATTGCTTACTGTACATCAATTAGCTATATTATTTACCATTAAATTGATCAAAGAACATCCACTTGAAGATTTGATTTTTGTAAAGTCGAGCCTTATAACCCAAATGATTGATAATGTACTAGGTAGAAGAGATGTAAAATGCATCGAAAAAATCATTGAGCCTGGTACCTTGGTAGAAGTGGTAGATGAAATAGCCAAATCAAATGAAAATGCTAAAGTTTTTGGTATTACGGAGAATCAGGAATTTTATGATAATCAATTAAGCCTGGAGGCATTGGTGAGCAATATCGTCGAAATGGCCGATCTTCTTCATGGAGACTCTAAAACACTTTTCGATCATATTTTCGAGATATATGAAGAATTTGGCTTTTACAAAGAAAAGGCCTTCGTTGTTGAATTTGTAAACGACGCACAGAAAAAGCAAATTATTAAAAGGATGGATTTTATCCGCAGAAATTTGCCATTTATCGAAGAGCGATTGGGTGCTGTCAAAATTATTGACTATAAAAAAGGGACATCTAAAAACCTGATTAGCCTCAATACCATGCCACTTGATCAAAAAGGGTATAATATACTTAAACTCGAATTGCAAGATGGTCTTTATGTAATTTTTGCACCTTCCGACGATCGCATTCAGTATTTTGTAGGATCTAGAGATGCTTTTAGACTTACAGAAAGTTTTGCTGATGCAAGCAAAAACTTCGATGAAAGAGCTATAGGAATAATGCAAATAATTAATAAAATGTAGATAAAATTGAGACAACTAAGCTGAATAGTGCAATTCTTAACGGATTTTGCAAAGTCTTAGAAATCAGTTTTCAACAAAACAATGGCTTAAATACTTGTTTAAAATCAAGCATTTAAGCCATTTTTCGTTTCATCTTATTTAGTAATTCAACTGCTCAGCTATTTTTAATATTGTATTCCAGTTTCTTGTTGTAATATCTTTGGTATAGAGTTTTTCCAAAATACCCATGGCATCTGGCGTGCTACTTTTTGAAACATCCAGTACGCTGCAAACCATTTTATTATCAGCACGAATTATCTTCAAAGAGCTCAGAGGTGATTCCCATGGCATTTGCTGGGCAGTAGGAGGCATGTTCCTTACAAAAGTCACATAGAAACGGGTATCGGAAGTTATTTCAATACTTGCAAATGGACTAGCCGCAGTTAATTCATTTATATCCGATTCAGTTCTTACCATTGTCGGTATTTCAAAGCCAAAGGTTTTATGGAATTCTTTGGCAAGATTTTGTTCCAATAGTTCTGTATTTTCTATATCAGTACTGAAAACTACGTTACCAGAATTCAATAGCGTTTTTACCTGCGAATAACCTAAAGATTCAAATAACTCACGCAATTGAGCCATCGGAACTTTATGATGTCCGCCAACATTAATACCCCGCAATACGGCTACATATTTTTTCATAGATGAGATTAATTCAATACATTTTGATTGCTCGCAGCCTAGGTTAAATTAGGTAAGTCGGGTGCCTTAAAACTACA
>DAIQNU010000023.1:624-18279 GCA_036788235.1 Cyclobacteriaceae bacterium | reverse complement strand
GATCCACTTGATTTGGATGAAGAATTTCACAAGTCGGAATTTGCAACCAGAACCCGAAAATCCATAGAAGAAATAGCTTTCGTCGGTGATTGGGATACGCCGATTGAAGATTGAGTGTGTTTTGTATTTGAGCTTAGCTTGAAATGTAAGAGAGAAAAGTTGAGTGAGGCTTAGGGCTGGATTTTTTCCCTGATTTCTGTTACTTCTTTTATTGTCAGTGTAGTGATCTCACTGACTTCCTGTACCGACATGCCTCGCTTGAGGAGTATTTCAGCTGTAGAAATCATGTTTTCTTTTTTTCCTCTCTCAATACCCTTTTGCGTGCCTTCCTCTCTGGCTATCATTGTTAAAGTCTCTATTATTCCCATGGCGTTTTCTTTTCTTGTTAAAACCTCAATTTCTCTATCAAAGTTACGATTTATCTCTGGATTTTCTATAAACAAAAAAGTTTTGAGAAAATGCAAAAACCGCAGTAATTTATCATGATCGTACTTGCCGCTCTGTATCAATGCCCGAGCTACGGTAAGTCTGCTGTTGGCCAATTCTTCTTCTGGTACTTTGCCTCTTAGCAGTGCCTTTTGTGCTGCCAATACAATCAATGCAAAAGGATTGTCTCTACTGAGCAGTTCTCGTTCGCTATAGTCGAGTATGTGGAAAGTATTAAAACTGAAATGTACCTTTGTTCCTGCAAATTCCCTGTCAAAAGAACCACGCTTTTTTTGGTGCTTGTCGCCAGTGAACACAACCAACGCTGTAATGTCAACGCCAAAACGATGATATGTCACCTTAGGGATAACAATAGAGCCTCGTACTAATACAGCCAGAACAGCCTTCCCCATACACAGATACGGGGTCTTATTGTTTGAAAACTGCCTTGCAGACAGGTTTGGTTGGGAGGCATAGCTAGCCAATTGTTATAAGTATGGCAAAGCCATTGTTGATGGAAAGTGTAATTATGGTATGCATGTCGAACCGCTGTACCTGTGTTTCTTAAGAGAAGTACGAAAGCCGTAGATATAGTAATGTGAGTGACTCATTCTGAGTCATTTGGCTCAGAATGAGGTCAATTCGATTATGGGCTAGGATTTTTTCGTTCGTTAGGTTTTTACTGTCGCTATACACTTGTCTTTAATTGTTGTTCAGGCATTTCGTCATATGTCTTGCCATTTAAAAGTCTGCCACTTGCTTTTTTATTTCGTCCGCCCCATTGTTTGAAAAAGAATGCAACGTCTGATTTTTCACATTGTTCTTGAATGTCCAAAACCCAGTCAGCATCCATTGGTCTAGGTCTGTGTCCACTTTCACCACCAACAATAACCCAGTCAATTTTATTTAAGTTTAAGTTAGGCAAAGACCCTATTAAAGGTTCACAGGATAAAAATTTTACTCTTGCTTTTGTCTCACGTAAAAAATCAATTCGGTCAATAACGCTTTCATTTTCTACTGACACTCCCATCCAAATATTATGTGTCCATTTTAGTTCTTTATTAACTTCAAAAAGTCGTTCAGCACGTTTAGTAAGCACCTGAAACACATGATTTGGGTTGTCGTTCATTACTTTAAAAACTTGTTTAATAAAGTCAAGCGGAATGTCTTTATGAAAAAGGTCACTCATTGAGTTTACGAAAACAATTTTTGAAGATTTCCAAGTATAAGGTATGTTAAGTTGGTCGGGATGAATTCTAACTTTAAAAGCATCTTTATACTTCTCAACTCCCATTGCTTTAAGTCTATTGGACATGATTTCAGCGTAGCAAAATTTACATCCGCTTGAAATTTTGGTACAACCCGTTGTCGGGTTCCAAGTCATTTCAGTCCATTCTATTGATGATTGAGCCATTTTAGTTGTTATATTTTTTGACAATATCACTACCAATTTTTTCGGCAGTTTTATTGTTTGAAGTTAAGAATAAATGATACATTATTGAATTACTTGAGTTCTTTAATTCGTAAGGTTTGGAAACAAATTCAAAAACCTCTTTAAGTCTTGATTTATAAAGTTTTGCAGAGTTTTCTATAGCATTTTTCTCTTTTTCAACAAAAGTAATGTCTTCAAATAGTGTTGCAGTTTTTTTATAAAAACGCTTTTCAATGTCCTCACGACTTAATCCTAAGAAAACTTCAAGTTTCTCTAGCCAAGCGTCAGAAATTTGTCCATTCTTTTTTAGTAGTCTGTTTACACCGAGTCCAGTCGGAACAAGTATCCACATATCAAGTGGAAGTCCCCTTAGACTTTCAATTGAACGCCATTCAACTTGCATTCCACAAGGGTCAATGTAGGCAAGTGTTCTTACATTTTTATTTTTTGGGTCTCTGAGGAAATGTGCTAAGTCAATAATTTTTTTGTTACAGTCGTCACATTTTGTATAAATCTTCTTGTCTGGGAAAGCATTTTTCGTATTCTCTTTGAGTAATGCAAAATTCTTTGGGTCTTTCTCAACAAAGTAATAGCTGTCGAATGGTCGTGGGTCTGAAATTTCAATAATTCGTCTTGCAGCCCCTACTGTTATGTCAATGTCTACTTTCTTGTCTTTAACGATGAAGCCACTTCCTGCGAAACCATCGAAATACATAAGATTAAAAAACTTACGATCTTTCATTATTGCTAAATATGCTTTAGCATATTCAACTAAAATTTCAATTTTTATTTTTGTCCAGTCACCACCAAAATTATTCATAGGTATTTTGTTTTAATGTCTGTTTTTTGTTTAAGTAATGGTCATCATAACCTTGCCCATAACGAGTACCCACTCTTCAGTACCATCTTTGAAATAGGCCTTTACAAGCATATTCACGAATAGAGTATCTCCTTACTTTTCGAGTTCCAGAAAATCCAAGCCACGCTATATATCAAAAAATTTCATCGGCATTTTCGAAGTAAAAGCGTAGTAGATATGGGAAGGCTTCTTCGCTAGCACTTTTTAAGAGGACATCGTCTTTTTTGCGATGCATGATGGCAAGAATTAGGTTATAGAAATGATTTGGAGGGGTTAAAACTAATTAGTTCGGATTTTATATAAAAATATTAACAGTAAAAATTATCTATTTTCTACTAGACTATTTAGAACTGAAGAATATTTTATAAATAAAACACTTACAAATCCGTATTTGTAAGTGCCTAAGCATCAGCGTGGAGAATGCCGGATTCGAACCGGCGGCCTCTTGCATGCCATGCAAGCGCTCTAGCCAACTGAGCTAATCCCCCATAAAAAATTATATCCATTCTGGCCACATGCCAAAAGGGAGTGCAAATATATTTTCTTTATTTGGATTGTCAAAATTTGACCCGTCTGGCTTGCACCAAATTTTTACGATAATAATCTGCCATCAGGTTTTCCTCAACCACACCTCTACTACTTGAGGCATGAATAAAGCGTATGTCTTGGCGGCTTCGAACTTCTGTCACCAGACCGGTATGAGATACTTTGCGTCTGCCACCTTTTTTGGCAGTAAAAAAAACTATGTCACCAGGCTTGAGTTCCGATATGCCTACCTTTTTGCCTACTTTGCTTTGTGCTGTCGATGTGCGTGGCAGGTAAACATCTACCCGTTCAAAACTCCTGATAAGCAGACCTGAACAATCCATACCCATGGTAGTAGTGCCTCCATATTTATAGGGTGTGCCTTGGTATGATCTGGCTGTTTGTATCAGCAATTGCTCCTTTTCATTTTGACTGACCCTACTACCGGCACAACTCGCCAATAAAAAAATAAAGCCTAAACTGATAATAAAATAAATTTGATTTGTATTCATAAAAACTAGCAACCTGAATGAACTCATTTATGGCCTCAGGCAAAAATACAAGGTTTTTTTTATTTCTATATACTGGTGCCTTTATGTAAAACCTGAAATGCTAACGAAAATAACCTCCGTTCATTGCATACTGTTTGGCCATAGTACATTGAACTATTGCTACCAAGGCCTTACTTTAGCCAAAGAATAAATCATTTTGGAGCTATGTGTGGTATCACCGGCATTTTTGCTTTTAACGAGGTAGGCAGATTTCATATGATCAATCTGTCGCGATCTATTGATCATCTGGAACATCGCGGACCTAATGCCCGCGGTATGTATACCGAAGATAAAATTGGTCTGGGGCATCGCAGGCTAAGTATACTCGATTTGCGCCCTGAAGCCAATCAACCTATGCGCGATGTCTCTGGTCGCTACAGAATAGTGTACAATGGTGAAATTTTTAATTATAAAGAATTAAGGAATAAGCTAGAGATCAGGGGTGTTGAGTTTACAACCCATTGCGATACAGAAGTTCTACTCTATGCCTTTATCGAGTGGGGGCCAGACTGCCTGGAAGAGCTCAACGGTTTTTTTGCCTTTGCAATTTTCGACATGCACGAGCAATCACTTTTTTTGGCACGCGACAGATTTGGCATAAAACCACTGTATTTTTACCTTGATGAAGACAAGTTTCTGTTTGCATCCGAAATCAGATCCATTCTGGGCTATGGTATTGACAAGCAATTAGACTATACGGCTCTATACACCTATTTTCAATTACAATATATTCCAGCTCCTCAAACCATATTTAGTAACGTACAAATGCTGTTGCCAGGGCATTGCCTGAATCTGAAAAACAAAAATGTAAATATTAAACCCTGGTATCAAATAGCCTATAAGCCTGATTTGCTAAATCCGAAAAACCTCACTTATGATCAACAGCTTGAACAAGTTCGAGTGCTTACGGAGTCTTCTGTACAAAAGAGATTAATGTCCGATGTGCCTTTGGGTACTTACTTAAGTGGAGGCATAGATTCTTCCATCATTACCGGTTTGGCGGCACGACATAAACCCGACTTGCATTGTTTTTCTGTAGGATTTAAGGATGCTGCATTTTTTGACGAAACAGCCTATGCCAGCGAGGTGGCCAAGCATTTTGGCGTTGAGCATACGGTTTTTTATTTAGGGAATGAAGAATTGCAAGAAGCTGCGTTGAAAATTGGCCAGCAAATGGATCAACCTTTTGCCGACTCTTCAGCCATTCCGGTTTATCTGCTCAATCAGTATACTTCTAAACATCTTAAAGTTGTGTTATCTGGCGATGGTGCCGATGAACTCTTTTCGGGGTATAATAAGCATGCTGCTTTTTTAAGGGCATCCATGCACAAGCCACTCGATCAATTTGTTGCTTCCATGGCTTGGTTTTGGAATTTGCTACCAGCATCACGCAATTCTTTTTTGACCAACAAAATCAGGCAAATGCAAAGATTTTCAAATGGATACAATTTACCAGTGAATGAGCGCTATTGGCAATGGGCGTCGATACTTACTGCAAAATCTTCCGGCAAGCTTTATTCTGATGCTTTATGGCAGCAAATCGACCAGCAACATTTTCAGTCTGTAAAAGACAAGTATACCGGTTTTATTAAAAATGAGGCCGATCTCAATGAAATTTTGCTCGCCGATATGACCTTGGTGTTGCCTAATGACATGCTGTACAAGGTTGACCAGATGTCGATGCGCCATGGATTGGAAGTACGTGTTCCATTTTTAGATCATGAGCTGGTTGACTTTGTATTTAAATTACCCGCCGAGTCAAAAATTAATGCTACGGGCAGAAAGCGTTTGCTAAGAGATGCTTATCGCGATTTTTTACCTGAGTCATTATATAACAGGCCTAAAAAGGGATTTGAGCTGCCCTTACTCGACTGGCTTAAGGGCTCTATGAAAAACACGATAAAAAATGATTTGCTTTCTGATGATTTTATCAGGGCGCAGGGCATTTTCAATCCAGCAAGTATTCAATCGCTTCGAAAAAAGCTTTTCAGCAGCAACCCGGGCGATACCGCAGCCACTGTATGGGCTATTATGGTATTTCAGTGGTGGTGGAAGCGGCACATGGAATAAAATACTTTATTACATATTTCTCATTTTAGATAAATCTGTTAATCACCATAAAAGGGTCGGGTAAATATGGCTTATCAGAGGTGAAACATTAAATCTTCATTTATTAATAGTTAATACATTAATAAATATGGCGCTATAATAAATATGGCGCTATTTCAAAACTTATCTTAAACAGCGAGTTTACAAAAGATTAGAATATCATTTGTGTAATACTTCTGATTTTGAAGCTGAATGGAATATATTTGCTGTCCGATTTGATAAACATTGTTTTTTAAGAAATGAATATTACTGAAACGACCTGGGAACGACTCGAAAGTGCTATTGAAGGAGATGTACACTATGGAAGCACAATGCGCTTATTATATGCTACCGATGCCTCTGCATACCGTGAGATCCCACAGGCTGTTGTTTTTCCTAAGAATAAGCAAGATATAGTAACGCTTATAAATTTTGCCGTAAAATATAATACTTCCTTGGTACCACGCACTGCAGGTACATCTTTGGCTGGCCAGGTAGTAGGTGGAGGCATTATCGTAGACGTTTCAAAATATTTCACCCATATCATTGAAGTAAATGAAAAGGAAAAGTGGGTAAAAGTACAACCTGGTGTTATTCGTGATGACCTCAATAGACATCTGAAACCCTATGGACTCTATTTTGGCCCTGAGACTTCTACAGCCAATCGAGCTATGGTTGGCGGTATGGTGGGCAATAATTCCTGTGGATCAAACTCTATTGTATTCGGAAGCACCCGCGAACACCTTATTTCAGCACAGGTAATTCTAGCGGATGGTTCAGAAGTAGAGCTTTGTGATGTGACCGCAGAAATGTTTGAGCAGAAATGCAGTGATGCTAACGAAAACAAACTTGAGCGCAGCATATATAAGGAAATTAAGGAGATTCTGGCAGATTCTAATAACAGAAAAAGGATTAGAAATGAGTTTCCTAAAAAAAGCATACCCAGAAGAAATACGGGTTATGCATTGGATCTACTGTTAGATACCCAGCCTTTTACTGACAACAATGTCCCATTCAATTTTTGCCGATTATTAGCAGGATCAGAGGGTACATTAGCCTTTATTACAGAGATTAAGTTAAATCTTGAACCTTTACCACCTGCTTCACATCTTTTGGTTTGTTGCCATTTTAAAGATATAAATGATTCGCTGGAAGCTAATCTGATAGCACTCAAGTACAAACCCAATGCGAGTGAGTTGATGGATCGGTACATCTTGGATTGCACTAAAGATAATATAGAGCAAAGTAAGAACCGCTTTTTTGTAGAAGGCGATCCAGGAGCTATTCTGGTCGTAGATTTAAGTCGGCATAATGAAGCGGAGGCTGAAAAAAATGCCATTGATATGATTACGGAATTGAAGGCGGCTAAGTTAGGCTACCACTATCCAATCATAAGAAAAGATGACGCTGGAAAGGTTTGGAATTTGCGTAAGGCAGGGCTGGGGTTGTTGGGTAATATTAAAGGTGATGCTAAAGCTGTGCCTGTTATTGAAGATACAGCAGTAGACGTATCAGACCTTCCGGCCTACATACGCGAATTCAATCAGATTTTAAAAAAGCATGGACTTTACAGTGTGCACTATGCACACGCAGGGTCTGGGGAGCTCCACTTGCGACCTATACTCAACCTAAAGACCCAGGAAGGCAACGAAATGTTCAGAAAGATCCTGGAAGAAATTGCTGCTTTGGTTAAAAAGTATCAAGGTTCATTGAGTGGTGAGCATGGTGATGGGCGCTTAAGGGGCGAATTTATCAGAACTATGATTGGTGATCACAACTACCATCTGCTTGAACGTGTGAAACATGTCTGGGATCCGGGTTGCATTTTCAATCCGGGTAAAATCGTTGATACGCCTTCCATGAATTCCTCTTTGAGGTACATGCCAGGTCACCCTGATCCAGAGTTGGAGACCATTTTTGACTTTAGTCAAAATGACGGCATAATAAGAGCCGCAGAGCAATGCAATGGATCTGGAGATTGCCGAAAGACATATTTGTCAGGAGGTACCATGTGCCCAAGCTATATGGCAACCAAAAACGAAATGGATACTACCCGTGCCCGAGCTAATATAGTACGCGAGGTCCTAACTTTTTCAGATAATAAGAACCCTTTCAATAGTGAAGAAATAAAGGAGGTAATGGACAACTGCCTTTCGTGCAAAGGTTGTAAATCAGAGTGTCCATCAAATGTCGACATTGCAAAAATCAAAGCAGAATTTTTGCAGCATTATTACGAGACCAACGGCGTGCCTTTGCGCACCAAGCTCATTAGCAACTTCAATCGACTTAATTCAATGGCTGCTTTGTTGCCTGGGTTGTACAATGGACTTTTTAGTAATGCATTTACTTCAGGGATATTTAAAAATATCATGGGTTTTGCCGCCAAAAGAAGCCTTCCATTGCTTCATAGTACTACTTTAAAAAAATGGTATAAAAAAAATAAAGACAACAACTTTGGCATAACCAATGCATCCCTAAGCAAAGGTAAAGTGTATTTGTTTTGTGATGAGTTTACTAATTTCAACGATGTAAGTGTAGGTATAGCAGCATTGCAATTACTTACTAAGTTGGGATATAGTGTGACGATACCTGAGCATACTGAAAGTGGTAGAACATATATCTCTAAGGGCTTGGTAAAAAAAGCACGATTATTAGCAAGAAAAAATATTGAGAGCCTAGCACCAATTGTCGCAGATGGCACGCCTCTACTGGGTATAGAACCTTCTGCCATTCTCACTCTGCGCGATGAATATCTTGATTTGGCGGGTCAGGATCTAGCGGCACAGGCAAAAAATTTGGCCAATCAATCTTTTATGATTGATGAGTTTTTGGCAAAAGAATTTGATGAAGGAAAAGTAGATCAAAAATTGTTTGACAATCAAGAAAGACTCATAAAGTTACATGGTCATTGCCATCAAAAGGCCTTATCTTCAGTTGTGCCCACAAAGAAAATGCTATCCATTCCTTCCAATTATTCTGTACAATTGATACCTTCTGGATGCTGCGGAATGGCCGGTTCGTTTGGCTATGAAAAAGAGCATTATGAGCTTTCTATGCAGATTGGTGAGTTGGTGCTGTTTCCAGCCGTACGACAGGCTGACGAGGATGTAATTATTGCTGCACCGGGAACAAGCTGCAGACATCAGGTTAAAGACGGAACTAATCGATTAGCTAAGCATCCAGTCGAAATACTTTTGGAAGCCATGGTAGAATAATCTATTTTTTTCATGCGCATTCTTACATCAATTTTCGCACTTTAAATTTCATTCGATCCAAGGATTGAGCGGAACAATCGATTGTAATAAACCAAGGTTTTTGAATCACCTTTAATAGTTTTCTTTTTTCTGCCAATCCTTACATAATTTATTCTAAAGGTCAAACCTATCCTGTAAAATTTAATAGTTGTTTCCTTATATATTACCAATTTTACATTAACTTTGATAAATAATTATAACTATTTACCTAAATTATCCCTTTAACAATTTAATTATTAAAACTATGAAAAATTTATCGTTAATGCTTTCAGCATTGTTTTTCGCAGGAATTTTATCATTCTCTGCTTGTTCTTCTGAAAAGAAAACTGAACAAACTGAAGAAACTACGGAAGTTGCCCCTACAGCCGCTGAAATTGAAGAAGATACCACTGAAGCTATCGAAGAAATTGAAGAAGAAGTAGAAGGTGATTCAACTGTAGTTGAAGGCGAAGTAGCTCCGAATTAATCATTCGAATATAATTTCACAAATGTGAAAATTGGGTCTTGGGCTATAGCTCTGGACCTTTTTTTGTGCCTGATTGTGAATAATTGAAGTAAATTGAAAATGCCTGATCTTGTGAGAGCGACATACTGTGTAGACTTTAGTTGCCTAAAGACGGATAAAAATAAGATCTTAATGCGTTTGGGTGCAAATATTATACTGACCGGTCAAAGTTTCCGTATGAATTTTGTATTGTAAAACAGCCGAGTTTAAGAAACTGGTTTATCTATAATTGTTGAGCGGGAAAATAATACCGAAACTAATGTCAGGGTAAAGTACTTCTTCGATTACTACACCTGCCCTAAGGTTAATCATTTTTTTACGACTCATTCCTATTGGCTTGAACCAGGATAGTTCAGGAGCCCAAGCATGGCCATTGTATTCACTTTCAAATACATTGCGATAAATCCAATGGTATCTCATGGTTACAGAAAGTTTGTCAGTGATAAAAATGCCGGCGGCACCATTTAATGAATTGATGAGCAAGGTTGTCTGTGCAGCTCCCTCAAAGTAAAATGTAGGTCGATTATTTCTAACATGCATGTACATTAGATTCATGCCTGCAACAAATACACCACCGAGCCTGGTACCAAAATACAAACGGTTTTCATTAGGATAAGCCAATGAAGTTTGAAATGCGACGGGACTCATATTATTAACCGTAGACGAATCTACCGCAGGTACTAATTCATAATCTGTTGCTTGTGCTAATAGGGAAAAGTGAATCGAAAGAAGTGCGCACAAAATGAATGCTTGCATCAAGACAAAACCTTTTAATTTCGATAAGCACTCCATGGCCTCATTATTTACTTTCATTCCTATACAAATATAACTAAATAACCATTATACAAGATTTGTATCAAGCAAATAGTTACACACTTTAATTTATACGGAATCAAACACATATTGTGCAAATCACTTAAAAAATAATCATTCAAAAATTATACAGACTAAGTGTAAACACTTTTATATAAGAGTTTTAATGTGTAAATTCCCATGGAAGCTCTACAATTAAAATCCCTTGCACAAAAATGAAGGATTGAGTAAGTTTTCTTTATTATACGAAAAGCGTTCTCTGGTAATACCGTGTACAACACTACCACCTGCTGCTTCAAGTATGGCTTGTCCCGCAGCCGTATCCCACTCCATGGTGGGGCCATGGCGATAATATATCTCTGCAAGACCATTGGCGACCAAACAAAACTTCAGTGAACTACCCGCTGAAACGGAACCTTGCACATCAAACGTAGACAACAAGCCATCTTCTTCTTGTGTGGCATGCGATCTGCTTCGGACTGCCCTAATATCCTGCGTTTTACCACTTACGTTTAGATCAGAAGTTTGACCCTGCTCAATTTTATAAGCCGTTTTCGAAATAAGATCACCAATATAGATTGTATCAAAAACAGGAGCATAGATAATTCCAAAAACAGGAAAAGCGCCATCAATAAGGGCAATGTTAACTGTAAACTCATTGTTGCGATTTAAAAATTCTTTGGTGCCATCCAAAGGATCGACCAACCAAAACTTCTTCCATAATTTTCTTTCATGATAAGCAATATCCCGGCCTTCTTCTGACAGTACAGGAATTTCAGGATATAGTTTATCCAATCCATCGGCTATTATTTCATGTGCCAAACTATCTGCTTTTGTTAAAGGAGAATTGTCTTTTTTGTGCGCTACTTCTGCAAATGCGGCTTTGTCGTGATATATGCTTAGAATCCCTTCGCCAGCCTTCACGGCAATATCAATTAAACTCTTATGATCCAGTTTCATTATTTTGATTAATTTTGCCCCTAAAATATATCTATCATATAGATTATTATACTTATTTAGAACAAACTGCTATTTTTGTCAAAATTTTTTGAAAGCCTTGCAAAATATATATCCTATATTTGATACTCTTTTGTCATTAGAGGACAAAGAAAACCTACTGAAACAAAGCTCTTTAGTGATTTGGATGGTGGGTTTATCCGGTTCTGGTAAAAGTACCCTTGCCAGAGCTTTAGAAAACAGTCTGTATCAAAAAGGCGTAATTACCCAATTGCTTGATGGTGACAATTTGCGGACAGGAATTAACAACAACCTTGGATTTAGTGTAGAAGATAGAATTGAAAATATTCGTCGGGCTGCAGAAGTCTCTAAGCTTTTTGCAAATTGCGGAATAGTTACCATATGCTCTTTGATCAGCCCCACCGAAGAAGTTCGTGAAATGGCCAGAAGCATTGTAGGAGCAGAAAAATATTATGAGGTATTTGTAAGCTGCCCAATAAGCGTTTGCGAACAACGCGATGTAAAAGGATTATACGCCAAAGCCCGTAGAGGTGAAATCAAAGATTTTACCGGAATAGATTCGCCATTCGAAGAACCTGCCCGACCAAATCTAATAGTGGAAACCGATAAAAATGACCTGAATACCTGCCATACGAAATTACTAACAACTGTGTGGTCAAAAATTAATGCACACAGAGAATTATAAAAACATTATGCATTCATACAATTTAACACACTTAAAACAGCTAGAAAGCGAAGCAATTTTTATTATGCGAGAAGTAGCCTCGCAATTTGAAAAACCAGTTCTACTTTTCTCAGGGGGTAAAGATTCCATCGTAATGGTGCGAATCGCGCAGAAGGCTTTTTGGCCAGCTAAAATTCCCTTTCCGTTAATGCACATAGATACAGGACACAATTTTGAGGAAACCATTAATTTTAGAGATTGGTTGGTAAAAGATGTGGGGGCGGAGTTGATTGTACGCTATGTGCAGGACTCCATAGATGCCGGAAAAGCCGTTGAAGAAAAGGGGCCGAATCCAAGCCGAAATGGTTTGCAAACGATTACCCTGCTCGATGCTTTGGAAGAATTTAAATTTGATGCTGCCTTTGGCGGTGGTCGACGCGACGAAGAGAAAGCTCGTGCAAAGGAACGCTTCTTTTCGCATCGGGATGAATTTGGTCAATGGGATCCTAAAAACCAACGCCCGGAACTTTGGAATCTTTTCAATGCCAAAAAACATTTTGGTGAGCACTTCAGGGTATTTCCATTGAGTAACTGGACTGAGATGGACGTATGGCAATATATTGCCGCAGAAAATCTTGATATACCCAACATTTATTTTACACACAAACGCAAGATTGTGAAGCGTGATGGGGTATTATTGGCAGAATCGCCCTTTATAACCCTTATGGGCAATGAAAAATATGAGGAAATTGACATTCGCTTTAGGACAGTAGGTGATATGACTTGCACTGGTGCAGTTGTATCAGGAGCTACCTCAATCCAGGACATAATTCAAGAGGTAGCCTCAGCCAGGGTAACGGAAAGAGGCGGTCGTGCCGACGATCAACGCTCCGAAGCCGCAATGGAAGACCGCAAAAAGCAAGGATATTTTTAAGCCTTTGTCAACAAAACCTTGTATTTAATTTAATTGATGATTGATTGAAATGGAAAATAACAATATAGATAACGAACAATATCTCAATATGGACTTGCTGCGCTTTACTACAGCAGGTTCGGTAGACGACGGTAAAAGTACTTTGATTGGAAGGCTATTATACGATACCAAAGCTATTTTTGAAGACCAAATGGAAGCCATGGAACGTGCCAGTAAAAACCTTGGTGACGAACATGTAAATTTGGCCTTACTCACAGATGGTTTACGTGCAGAGCGTGAACAAGGTATAACCATCGATGTAGCATATCGCTACTTTGCTACACCCAAAAGGAAATTTATTATAGCCGACACACCAGGCCATATTCAATATACCAGAAACATGGTAACAGGTGCATCAACAGCCAATTTGGCCATTATATTGGTAGATGCCCGACATGGTGTAGTAGAACAAACTTGCCGACATGCTTTCATTGCTTCTTTACTGGGCATAAAGCACCTGGTGATATGTGTAAATAAAATGGATCTGAAAGAATATGATCAAAAGGTATTTGCAAAAATCAAAGAAGATTTTGAACAGTTTAGCTCAAAGCTACTGATCCAGGACATAAGATATATTCCAATTAGCGCTCTAAAGGGCGACAATGTGGTAGATCGCTCTACAAAAATGGATTGGTATCAGGGACCTACCTTATTATATACTTTAGAAAACTTGCACATTGCCAGCGATTTGAATCTGGTAGATAGCCGTTTTCCTGTTCAAAGAGTAATAAGGCCACAGAGTAAGCAATTTCCTGATTTCAGAGGATATGCAGGGCGTGTTGAAAGTGGAATATTTAAACCTGGCGATGAGGTAATCGCTTTGCCATCTGGGTTTACTTCAAAAATTAAAACCATTGAAACCATCAATGGAAAGCTGGAGGAAGCTTACCCACCTATGTCAATTGTCATGACTTTGGAAGATGAAATAGACATCAGCCGTGGTGATATGATTGTAAAACCCAACAATCAACCCGTAGTAGGCCAAGACATAGAATTGATGATCTGTTGGCTCAATGAGAAGAAACTGGCTCTGGGAGGAAAATATACATTGCGACATACTACTAAAGAGGTACGTTGTATTATAAAAGATGTACGCTACAAGGTGAATATTAATAACCTTCACAAGATAGAAGACGACCTTTCTATAGGGCTTAACGAAATAGGCCGTATATCTATACGCACAACTCAACCCTTATTTTACGATAGCTACAAAAAGAACCGTTTTACGGGCAGCTTGATATTAATAGATGAAACTACTAACGAAACCGTTGGTGCTGGAATGATCATCTAGCAAAAGACCTGAGCTAAGGCAAAATATGATATGATAGAACAAAAGGTAAAAGCGCTCATAGAGGAAATAAGAAGCACAGAGGCTAGCACACAAGAAGCACTTGAGCAGTTCAGGCTAAAATTTATTAGCCGCAAAAGTGTTGTGGGCGATATGTTCAATGCTATGAAAGAAGTGGCGCCAGAAAATCGAAAGAGTTTTGGCTTATTGCTTAATGAATTGAAAAATGCTGCTCAGGATAAGTTCAAAAACCTGGCTGCTACGCTAGAACACTCTAACAGTAGTAATGAAAACGCAACTGCTCTTGATCTTACCTTGCCACCAATTCCCGATCAAACAGGAAGTTTGCATCCGCTCACGCTTACCATTTCGCGCATAATAGAAATATTCGAACGTATAGGTTTCGACCTTTCAGACGGACCTGAAATTGAAGACGATTGGCATAATTTCTCAGCACTTAACTTTCCGGAGAACCACCCTGCCAGAGAAATGCAGGACACTTTTTTTATTGAAAAAAATCCTGATATAGCTTTAAGAACCCACACTTCGTCGGTACAGGTGCGTGCTATGGAAAATAGAAAACCACCTATACGCACGCTTTCACCTGGTAGGGTTTTTCGCAATGAAGCAATATCGGCGAGAGCGCATTGTATGTTTCATCAAATCGAAGGATTGTATATTGATGAAAATGTAAGCTTTGTTGATCTGAAACAAACTATGCTTTATTTTGCTCAAGAGTTTTTTGGCAAAAAAACAAAAATAAGACTTAGGCCATCCTTTTTCCCCTTTACAGAGCCTAGTGCAGAGCTAGATATTTATTGGGGTCTGGAGTCTGAATCGGACTACCGCATCACCAAAGGAACAGGATGGCTTGAAATAGGTGGCTGTGGCATGGTGGATCCAAATGTGTTGGAACTCAACGGAATTGATCCTGAGAAGTACACCGGATTTGCGTTTGGAGTAGGGGTGGAGCGTATTGCTATGAATAAATTCCAAATACGCGACATTCGATATTTTACCGAAAACGATGTTCGGTTTCTGCGCCAGTTTAAAACAGTAAATTTTTAGATCTTTGCTGTTTAAATAATTATTGCGAATATTCCGTTATAGTTAAGTAAATATTGAAAGCTATGCAGAAGAATAAAAATTCAGGAATGATCTTTTTGGCATTTCTGCTTAGTTCAGGTTTTTATTTTTCATCATGTGGTGTTGAGCCTTTCGTTTCACCTATTCCACAAACTTCTGTCCTAGAACAAATTAACTTAAACGACCTTCGTTATCGAAATCTTAGATTTGTAGGTGGATATGCATACTTTCCTGATGCTGGATTTAAAGGATTGGTCATGTATAGGGAAAGTAATAATGTTTACAGGGTTTTTGACAGAGCCTGTCCTTACGATCCGTTAGCCGAATGCGCTATTGTTGAAGTTGATTCCTCTACACTATTTATGATTGACCGCTGTTGCAACTCACAATTTAATTTCTCTGGTATGCCCATTGGTGGTCCTGCCACTGCGCCTATGCGAGAATATAGAACTCGGATTGAGGGCAATTTTTTAATCGTGACCAGCGAATAGTGTTAAGACGCAAAACCCAAAGAGATCCTTACAATCTACAGTAATTGATCTATTATTTGATCTACCGTAACTCCCTCAGCTTCGGCTTTGAAATTTCTAAGTAATCTATGGCGTAATGTTGGTTTGGCAACTTGCTGTATGTCATCAATATCGGGCGAATATTTACCATTGAGCAATGCATTACATTTGGCTCCATTGACCAGAAACTGAGAAGCTCTGGGGCCAGCGCCCCATTCTAAAAATGTATTGGCAATGTCAGATGCCTTTTGGGTGCCAGGTCGTGATTTTTGAACCAAGCCTACTGCGTATTCTACCACATTATCAGCTACAGGCACTTTTTTTACCAGTTGCTGGTATAAAAGTATTTCTTCCTGACTTATTACTTTTTTTACTTCATTAGTTTGTAGGGTAGTAGTACGTTTTACAATGTCTACTTCTTGTTCATAGCTTGGGTAGTCGAGCAGAATGTTGAACATAAACCTATCAAGCTGCGCTTCTGGTAATGGGTAAGTGCCTTCTTGTTCAATGGGGTTTTGAGTTGCCAATACAAAAAACGGCTTCTCAAGTAAATGTTGTACGCCTGCAATAGTTACAGAATATTCCTGCATAGATTCTAGCAAAGCAGCCTGTGTTTTGGGTGGTGTGCGATTTATTTCATCAGCCAGTACAATGTTGGCAAAAACAGGTCCTCGGATAAACTTAAAATTTCGCTGATTGTCAAGTGTTTCTGCACCGAGGATATCAGAAGGCATAAGGTCTGGTGTAAACTGTATTCTATTAAAAGATAGATGCAGAGCTTCTGAAATGGTTTTTATTAATAAAGTTTTGGCCAGACCAGGCACACCAACCAATAAGCTGTGTCCTTGACAAAAAAGTGCTGTAAGTAGTAGTTTTACAACTTCATCTTGCCCTATTATTACTTTAGAAATTTCTTCTCGTAGATTTTTATATGCTTCAAAAAGACTATCGGCTGCTTCTACTTCACTATTAAAATGCTTCATATTGTGCTAATATAGGATATCTGAAATAAATCAAAAATAGGGCTGCATTGTTATGATAAAATTTAAATTGTATCACTCCTTCATTATTTTACATCGATCATATTCAGGATCTATGTCAATATAAACTTCTCCTCTTGCTTCCTCAAACCATTCTCCGAGTATTTTTGATTTTTTGGCTTGCATAGCTGCCATTTGTATTTTCTGATAATCATCCTGAAGATTCGCCTGATGCGGTTTGATTCTTTCTTTATAATACAATAAACGCATGGCATCTTTTCCGTCAGGCATGGTAAATCTGAGTGGCTGGGTAATAGTACCAACTTTAAGGGTATCAATGGTAAAAAACAAACTACCATCGAGATCAGAAGTGGCAATCCGGGGTGCACCGGTTTCTCCCAATATGAATCCACCACTACCGGCAGTTTCTTTATCGTCGGAGAGTGTTTTTGCAGCAGTTTGAAAAGTTAGCGTATCGTTTACTATAAGCGTTCTTATACTATCAAGATATTTATAGGCTCTGTCAAAATCTGATTGTGAAAATTTGGGTCTTATGAGTATATGTCTCGAGTTGTATTCATTGCCGCGTCGCTCGAGAAGTTGTACCAAATGAAATCCAAACTCTGTTTCAATTGGCATTGAAATATCATTATCGCGCATGCGCATGGCAGCAGCCTCAAATTCAGAAACCATGTCACCTCGCTTTGACCAGCCCAAGAAACCA
>DAIQNU010000023.1:0-614 GCA_036788235.1 Cyclobacteriaceae bacterium | reverse complement strand
TCAGAGTACTTACGTGCCATTTCTTCAAATGTCACTTCACCATTCAATATCTGCGTTCGAACTTTCAGAAGAGTATTTTTAATAGATTCCTTTTCCTCTTCACTTACAGTTGGTTTTTTTACAATTTGACCTAAAGTAACTTCGGTAGAAAAATAGGGCAAACTATCTTTGGGAATGCTTTTGAAAAATCGTTTTACTTCACTAGGAGTAACTTTGATATCTTCAGTAATGGTCATTTGCATTCTACTCACCACCAGTTGTTCTTTGATTTGGTCATGAAGTTCATCTTTAAACTCAGCAATCGATTTTTTATAGTACTCTTCAATACTTTCTTCAGAACCAAAGCGCTGAATCATCATATTCATGCGCATGCCAAGCTCTCTTTGTACAGATTCTTCTTCTACAACTACCGAGTCAATCTCTGCTTTTGCAGCCATAAGTTTGTTTACAACCAGGTTTTCCAATACCTGACATCTACCATCTGGCCCCATATATTCACCCCTTGAAAGTATATCGAGATACTGACGTTCCAACTCCGATTTGAGTACGATATAATTGTCGACCTTGGCAATAATCTTGTCTGCCACCGTGCCTCTCAAGGGTGGCAAAGCTTT
>DAIQNU010000022.1:1090-18331 GCA_036788235.1 Cyclobacteriaceae bacterium | reverse complement strand
TGCAACGTCCCCCACATACATATAAAATGATTATAAGCTAAATGCCTAATTCAATTCTATTATTTAAAAAAATTTAAAATATAAAACTAATATTTGTAATTATTTAGAGGGAGTCAAGCAGTAATTACCATCACTGGATTCTTTTAAAAAATGTAAAAGGACAGTGTAAAAAAAGTAATACTACTGACAAATCCTAAAAACCAAAAAAGGGATGACCAAAAGTTGATCATCCCCTGATTCATCGCTTAACAAAAAAGTCTACCAAGGTTTACCTGTATTTTGCAACACCCAAGGTTTTGACCAAGCACTATTATTTCCATCGATTTCTGCAAAGGATGTAATTTCAAGCCTTTCACTAGCCCTAGTTACATTTTCACCGTTCAAGTTTTGCTCATTTATTGGATAATAAAACCGAATAGGCAGAACTTCTCTTATGGCTATTGGACCAGCGGTGAGTTCTGGGTAACCAGTTCTGCGATAATCAAACCATGCTTCTGTGGCTGCTGTCCAAGAAGCAATCCATTTTTGCTCAATAATTTGTTTTAAAGTCCCCTCAAAAGCCACATTGGCATTTGTAAGATAAGTTCCAGCATTTCCTTCTACACCCCATGTTGTAAAAGAAGCCTGTATAGCGGAATTATAATGATCTTCCGCACTACCCACTGCCCATCCTTTTAAAGCGGCTTCTGCTAAAATAAATCTAACTTCAGAAGCGGACATCAATCTCGCACGCAATAATGAGCCACTAGCATTTTTATATCGGTCATGTAGCCATGATACATGAGGATTATTTGAGGCTTGACTCGCATCAGTACTTAAATTATAGCCCTGAGGCCCTAAAATACTTGGGGGTATACCTACAAAATCCGAATTTTGATTAATATCATCTTCAGTTAGTCCTCTAGAAGATAGGTAATCAGAGGACAAAATTCGAACTCCATTTGAGACCTCACTTATATTGCCATCTAAACTTTCGTCTAGGTAAAGAGGTATTTGAACTCTATTGGCCCAAACGCCAAGTCTAGGATCTTCCCTTTCTCTCATTACCTCAACCAAAGTTGCACACATTTTTAGCCTTCGATAATTACTACCAGAGGCATCATAGACTGTATTAGACGGCCAAGAGGTATCATTACTAACCCCAGCAAAACCCATTGTTGCATCATGGGCTGGATTGGTTATAATAGGATATTGTGTTGGATCAGCCATAATTGTCTCAATTCCTGCTTTTGCTTCATTAGGCTTTTTATCAGAAATTCGCATGTAATAACGTAGTTTTAAAGAATTTGCCAATTGTCTCCATCTAGCAACGTTTCCTACGTAATACACATCGGCTGTTGTTGAAATCCCAGTATATGAATTAGCGGGTTTTGACAATAATTGGTTGGCTTGTTCAAGATCCTCCAGTATTGAATCATATATAAACTCTTGTGAATCAAATGTTGGATAAAACCCTTCTGTGACACCACTTGACCCTTTTAAAGCATTCGTATAAGGCACGTCACCCCATAAATCAGTAATAAGTCCAAACATCATGGATTTAATTATGAGACTGACACCCTGATGAAATTCCAATCCCATCTCGAGTGATCGCTCAGAAACGAAATTGTTGTTTCGCAAAATGTAGTAATAATTGTTCCAACTATTATTTCTGTCCCAATCATAATTATTATGGGTATTTGCCCACCCATCTTTTTGGGTATGTTGCATTACTCCTGCTATATCCTGGTATCCAAGGTTTACAAATGCTTTACCTGTTTCAGTCAAAACTGTAGATAACACTAGATTTGGATTGGTAGTGTTTGGATCTGCCCCATTTGGATTTACATTCATTTCAATAAGATCATCCTTGCATGATGAGACACTCAAGCATACCATTAAAAAGATACTTGCATATATTTTTATTCTTTTCATAGTCTTCAAAATTAATTAATAAACAAATTAAATTAGGTTAATCAGAATGTTGCTCGAAGTTTTACACCAATTGGCATAACCCAGGGCATAACATTATATCGCTCGATACCTTGCTTAAACTGAGTTCCTGCTTGTGCGCCAGCTTGTGGCTGGAAGGCCATCTCCGGGTCTACATTTATTTTTGCAGCAGTCCACAAAATGATATTTCTGCTGTATACAGAGACGTTTATATTTTGCATTTTAAGCCGGTTTGTAAACGTCATTGGTAAATCATACCCAAGAGATACCTCCCTAAGCTTTAGGAATGAAGCATCAAAAAGGAAAGCTCTGGCAAAGCTCCAAGCAGTGGAACCAGCATAAGGCATAACAATTGTACCGCCAGGTTCATTAATATTTTCCCCTAGGTTCTCAGCAAATTCTGTAGGATTACCATTCTCATCAAATGCTGTTGCATAAACACCAGGAATAAAAACACCACCGTAGGGCAAAGTAAACTGTGCAAATCTAAATGGATATCCACCCATATCAGGAGTTGGGCCACCTACTAGTGGGAAATTTCCGTCATTTAGAAGGATCATACTTTCTTTATTTTCCATTAAATAATCTCGCAAATCACGTCCTTCCAAATCACCTGGGTTTATCAATTTATCTAGGAATAATTGTGATCGGCCATGTTCTTCACCAAAGCGGTAAGTTTGACTTACAAATTCACCACCCTGGCGCCAATCAAATGTCAGGTTCAGACTAAAATTTTTATAATTGAGTGATGTTTGCATACCCAAGATAAAATCAGGATTAAAATTTCCTATCCGGTTTCTTGCATTCACTGCATCTATATCCTGCCATTTTCCACTTTGAGCATTCAAGATTGGAAAACCAAAATATGGAGAATTTTGATCTTCAACAGTAACAACCTTTGCATCATATATATCACCAATTTGATCTCCTACAAAGGTCCAGGCACCACCGCGGGCATCAGTCCATAATTCAAGATAAGGAAGGTCATCAGTTAGTTCAATAATTCTAGTACGATTACGGGTAAAATTCAGATTGATATCCCAATGGAAATTGCGCGTGACTACAGGTGTTCCGCTCAAGGTCAATTCTATACCTTTACTTTCCAACAAACCAGCATTTACCGTCCTGCTGTTGTAACCACTTGATGGTGCAATAAGTGGAGAGAAAATCTGGTTTCTATTTTCCATTTGGTAATAAGTACCAGAAAAGTTTATTCTGTTGTTAAAGAATCCTAAATCGATACCATATTCATAAGAAGTAGCTATTTCTGGTTTCAAAAAGGGGTTAAGCAAATCATTAGGTAGTGTTAGTCTTGGCACATTACCCCATGCACCTGCATTTTGTAATGCTGGAATAAGTCTATAAGGTTCTGTATCATTGCCAACACTGGCGATACCACCTCTTAGTTTTAGCAAATTAAAATTTGAAGGTAAGTTTATCATTTCGTCTACCATTACACTAAGCGAGGCTGAGGGATAAAAATATGATTGTGCTTGTGGTAGGGTACTTGACCAGTCCCATCTTGAGGTAAGATCAAGGTAAATCATATCACGGAAGCCTAGGTTGGTAAGAGCATAGAGACTGTTGATGCCTCTTTGAAAACTAAAAGAACTAAATTCCAGATCATCAGGGGCAATGTTTTGAAGCGTAAATACATTTGGGGTAATTAGCCCTGCACCAGGTTTTGAAGCATTTCTAACGCTACTGTTTGTATTATAACGAATGTTCCCACCACCTGAAATCGCAATGCTAAAATCCTTTATATCCTTGTTGAATGTCAACAAAAAATCAGCGTTACTCTCAAAACCTCTAAGGTTTACCAACCCATAAGCACCACGTGGATCTTGACTGTAGCTGTTTGCAATTTTAGATTCTCTTATTTCACTAAAATTGTCGAGTGCATACCTTGCGAAAAAACTAAATGAAGGAGAAATCTGCCAATCTGCCTTAATGTTTCCATACACTCTGTCTCTAACAAAACTGTTGTTGACTTCATAGGCCAAAAAGTAAGGGTTATTTAATTCCTTAATGGATCTATGCGCGTCAAGTGTTTTTTGTTGTAAGCCTTCCTGGCCAGGCATCCAATAGTCACGCATATCGCGAATATCAACATGAGGCGAAGTATTGTAGGCCCACTGTAAAGGATTTGTACCTCTTTCGCCAGCAGGACGATTGTTAGAATTGTTTCTGCTAAAATCAACATTAGTACTAATGCTTACTTTTTCGCTTAGTTTCATATTAGTATTAATGTTGAGCGTATTGCGAAATAAATCTGAATTAGGTATAATGCCTTTATTCCTCATATTTGCATAAGAAATCCGGTACGCAATTACATCTGTGTTGTTTGCAATGGAGACTCCATTGGTCGTGGTAAAACCTGTCTCAACAAAATTGCGAACATTGTTCTTGTGAGAAATCAACTCTACAGGCACTAGTTGTCCAGTTTCGGGGTCTATAGGGCTCTTGAAACGTTGAACATCTAAGTATCCCCTATCTAACTCCGGACCAAAAGTAGCATTTATGTGTTCCTCTACAACAGTACCAAATGGCATGGAAAGAGGTGTACCACTAATAGAAGGTGGAATTGCTGAGAACTGACCGGATCCAAATTGAGTTTGCCATTTGAGGAACTTGAAGGGCATGTCAAAAACAGCATTAGAGGTTACACTTACCGTCATTTTCTTCGCTCTTTGACCTGTTTTGGTAGTTATGAGCACAACGCCATTTCCGGCACGTGAACCATATAAGGCTGCTGCACTAGGCCCTTTCAGTATGGTAACATTTTCGATATCATCAGGATTAAGACCTGATATAGCGTTTCCATAATCCACACGATTATCATTTCCTATTTGGGTGACATTATTTAATGTGTTTGCAAACGGAACACCATCTATCACAAATAATGGTTGATTATCTGATGCTAAAGAAGTTGCTCCACGTATCACCATACTTACCGATGATCCGGGACCTCCAGTAGAACTAATAGTGGCTCCAGCAACTTTACCTGCCATTGAATTCAATACGTTCTCTTGGGCAACTCTATTCAGTGCTTCACCACCAACTTTTTCAACAGAATAACCCAATGTTCTTTCCTCTCTTTTGAGCCCAAGTGCCGTTATGACTATTTCTTGCAAGGCTTCCATGCTCTCAGCTAAAATAACATCGATAACGTTTCTATTACCTACCACCATCTCCTCAGATGTAAATCCTACAAATGAAAAAATTAATATAGTGTTGGGATTATCTATTTCAATAGCATAGGCACCATTTACATCTGTAATAGTTCCTTCATTAGTGCCTTTGATTATTACATTGGCACCAGGTATTGGCGCACCATCAGTCATAGAGGTTACCCTACCAGTAATTCTTGTGCCTTGAAATTTTTCTTCAGATGTTTTTGATTGAAGTCTTGAAACCAAAAGCATCTGATTGATACGTCGAAAAGAAATAGAACTTTTTTCTGACAAATACTCAAGCACCTTATCCAAACGCGTGTTGCTGAAGTTTACATTTAGATAAGTAGAAGAGGCATTTATATTTTCTGCATAAGAAAATACAAAATCAGTTTGTCCTTCTATGCTTGTGAATATTTCCTCTAAACTAGAAGACTCAGCTTTCAAATCCACCTTGAACTGACTAAGCTGCTGTGAATTACTTTCACTAGCCATAAGTATACACGAAAGTGTGCAAATAAGTACCAAAACTGCAAAGCAGTAATGTGACATCCTTATTATTGGTTTAAACAAATAATAAATAGTAATTTTGTCCATGTTTTTAATGGTTTAAGTTAGAATTTCGATCATTAATTAACGTTTCAAGCGGAAGTACTGCTAATACTTCCGCTGTTTCGTAAAATCCTTTAGTAAGCTATTTTTCTTTATCCATGAAAATCACTTTCTTTTCTTTTTTAAGGTATTCCAAACCAGTTATGTAACTAAGAGCATCTAGGGTATTGGTAAGGTTTTCTGTCTTTTGCTTAAATGTAACTTGCAGGTCTTCTAATTCTGAGTTTTCAAAAACAACATCTATACCATATAAGCGCTCTATATTTTTGGTAATCTCAGCTAATTTTGCATTATGGTAAATGAGGTTTCCAGTTGTCCATAATCGAATCTCGCCACCATCAATTATACTATGTTCAAATGCGTCTCCTTTACTCGAATGTCTTATTTTTTCATTTGCTCTAAGCAATACTTTGGTGGGTGATTGCTCTGCACTTTCGATCTTGTCAGATTTCATCACTTCTACGAGGCCACTTTCAACACTCACTTCTTCATGGGTATCATCAGGATAAGACTTAATATTAAAAGAGGTGCCTTTTACTGTGGTAATAAGGTCTGTTGTTCTTATAGTAAAAGGCATTTTATCGTTTTTCACAACCTCAAAAAATGCCTCTCCAGACAATGATATCTCACGCTTTACTTTACCAAAATCACTTTGGTACTCTAAACGACTAGCTGAGTTAAGCCAAACAATGCTATTATCAGGAAGAGTGACTTTAGATAATTTACCAAATGAATTTACCCATACTCGGTTCTCGACTACCTGTTTTGCAGAATACATTTCTAAGCTGATCTCACGAAACAATACAAATGCGCCAATTAGTAAAGCAAAAATTGCAGCGGTTTTCAAAAAACGAATAATCAATATTTTGTCTATTTGGAACTTAACTTGTTGCTTTTCTCTTTTATAAATATGTCTATCAATTTGAACTTTCATATTTTTTTTGAGCTCTTCCTTCTGATCGTCATCTGGAGTAAAATCAGCATGTGTATAGTTATGTTTATATTCAATCCAAACATCAAAAACATTTTTTCCCTTACTATTGAATTTCCCTTTTAGGAAATCTTTTAAGGCTTTTTCCAGCGCTTTTCTTTTCATTTAATACAATTCTACTTTGTTACAACATTAACCTAAGTATATGTGGAAATTCTGTATGTGCTTATAAATTAGTGACTAACTTCTGATTCTTAGATATCTTTTAAACTCACATAAACAAGTCTAATTAAAAGCCAAAAAGTACTATCGATTAAGAAAATAATTTATCATGAAGCGGGAAAGGGCGAGCATGAACAATCGTGATACAGGTTTAGATCCATACTAAAAAAACCAAAAGCGCTACATACTCTTTGAGGTGGACTCTGAGTATTTTTAAAGCCTTGGATATTTGGTTTTTTACGGTTTGTGATGATATATTAAGATTTTGTGAAATTTCGACTATAGATTGGTTTTCTTCACGACTTAACCTAAAAACTTGCCTACACCTTTCAGGTAATATTTCAAGTGCTTTTTTGTAGGATCTCTCCAAATTTACTAAATTAATTTCTTGTTCAGTAAAATTGATACCACAAGTATATACGTCAAGCATTTCGCTTATGTAAGCTTCCTTTTTGCTACTTTTTTTTATATGGTCTAGTACCTTGTATTTCAGTGCATTGAATAGATAACTTCGAAGTGATTTTTTGATTTCAAGTCTGGATCTATTAATCCATAATTCTACAAAAAGATCCTGCACAATTTCCTGGCTAACCGATTCCGATTGGGTCAACTTATAACAAAACGCCATAAGTGCCGACCAATATCTTTCATACAAATCGTCAAATGCCTCCTTGTCATCATTTTTAATTCTGTTGGCTAGGCTCAACTCCTCGACGACATCATCAATATAACGGATCATTGCTTTAATCAAATAATACTGCAATGTGCATTGATTTTGTCAAAATCACGCTTTGCTTAGATTATCAATAAATTAAATCAAAAAAATATAGGGTTAACATTTGATCCAACATTTCACCAATCGGTATAATTAAAAAGAAAAATACTGATTTAAATACCTTTGAATATGGTTTCCTTGAGCACTTTGGTCAATAAAAAGGCATAAATGATTTAGCCTTTAGCTAGGGTTGTTGTGCATTCATGTTGAACTAAATCCTTTATTTGTGAAGATCTCCTTTTAATAATTCAAAAATTTTCTGGTAGATTGCTGTGTTTTGATAAACTCCTCTGAAAAGTTCGGAGCCAGCACCATAAGCAAATACAGGAACCGGAACACCCGTATGGTCTTCAGTGCTAAAGTGGCCTTGAATGTAGCCTTTAGATTCATCTCCATCAAACAATGACAACCCGCCAGTTTCATGGTCTGATGTCACAATTATTAAAGTCTCTTTGCTTTCATCAACAAATCTCATGGCTTCGGCAACCACTCTATCAAAATCAAGGGTTTCTTGCACAACATACTCCATATCTTTACCATGGCCTCCCCAATCTATTTGTGCACTTTCCAACATTATAAAAAAAGGATCTGATGAGGCTGAAAAAGTTTTCAAACCAAATTGCAATGCTTTAGTTAAAAAATCACCTCTTCCACTTGAGATTGAGACAGATGCTTTTTCATCCAACACCAAGATTCTATCAGAATCGGCATTAATTAAGGAATCAATCGACTCTGTAATGAAATAGTTTTTATTTCTAAAGTTATTCAGTAGGTTGTCATTTTGACTTGTTGTTTTAAAATGTTTCATTCCACTCCCAATCAAAATGTCACTATTGCTCAATAAAAGATCCGATACTATGCCATCAGTCAGGTTACGCTCAGACTGATGGGCGTAAAAAGCGGCTGGGGTAGCATCAATAATATCTCCACTGGTTATTAGCGCAGTATTGTAGCCGTTTTTTTTAAGCAGTTCAGCAATCGATGGAAATGGAGTTCCTGTAGTATCAACACTGATATGACGGCAATTTGTCTTTTGACCAATTGCCAATGCTGTGCCCCCAGCAGCAGAGTCGGTGTTGTAGGCATCGGCAGCAGAGGTAATTGAAAATCCAATATCCTTTATGTTGAAAATGTTGAGTTTTCCTCCATTAGCAGTATAGCTGCCGTATAGATGCGCTAGTCCCATACCATCACCAATCATTAAAATTATGTTTTTAGGTGTTTGCTCCTTCTCTGCTTGATGTTGAGGGGTATACACTTTATGCGGACTGGTATTGTAAAACGTACTATTTGTAAAATTGGCAATAAACTCTTTCAACGCACTTACATTATCTGTATTTAGAATATCAACATTCAGTTTCATAAGTTGAATCCAAGCATTACTGAAATCTGGAACAGCCCAAAACCTAATTTGCTTACCTTTAGAATGCGTTTCATTAACTATTGCATTCACCTTTTCGCGTTCTTGCGCCGTGGGAACTCCCCTTCCATTCCATTTAGCATAATTTCTGAAATTATCGCTTATCAAACATATTCTCTTTAGCTGATTGTCATTGTAGTCAATGCCAGGCCTACCATCGAAGTAGATAAAGTTTGGAAACTGGCTCCATAATGAAGTATCCGGTACATTACCACTTATCGCAACCTGTAGTGTAGGGCATGCTATAAGCGAAGGGTATTTTTTAAGCAATTTGACCAATGCATCAAGCGTAGTTACACCTTCCGTTTTAAGGTCTACCATTAAGGTTAACTTTTTTGAACTATCGGGGTAAACAAATCCATCATTTTCGTCTATTGCTTTTTTTAGAGGTTCTAAATACAGTTTCTCAAGGGTATTTTCTGGTTTAATTTGCATACGGCTATGCGCTACCATAAGTCGTTGTTTATGTAAAAAAACATCAGCCTCAATAAAACCTACCTGATGATGATAGGCAGTATAAAAAGGAACTGGCTGCTCGTAGTCATTATGTCCAAAAATGGAAGAGGCAGAATATTCCTGTGCCAACATACAAGTACTTAATAAACCAAAGCAGATTGTATGGAAGGTGCAGATAAAATTAAAGCTAGACAAAATGTTGTGCATATTGATAATCTAAATTTAGCTTAACTAAAAAAAAAGGGTAAGAAGCCCCCACCCTTTTATCATTTTTTAAATAAAATTAATAACTCTCATTCTGAATCAAATAGCCTGGGAGATTTGAAGCACCATCTATTGCATTTTGCGGTATAGGGAAAATGCGTTTAAACTTATTTGTGCTTGATTTCTCAGTCCATGTACCCTCAAATTTCCCAAAACGTATCATATCTGTTCTTCTGAGCATTTCCCAATAAAATTCAAATCCCCTTTCTCTGAATAATATATCTAAGGACATTTGGCTAAGAGGAGGTGGAGGTGTTGTAGCTGTACGAGCAGCTCGTACGGTATTTACATCGTCCAAGGCATCTGCAACATTATTGTTTTTTCGTAATTTGGCTTCAGCCCGCATCAAGTACATATCAGCTAACCGAAGCAATACAATATCATGTCCTCCAAAATTTCTTCCACTTACTGAAGTACGACTGAATTCATATTTTGAAACGCGATAGCCACTGCTGTAACCACTACCTGCAACTGTATAATCTACCTTTTCAGTGAAATTAACAGGAAGGTTAGGGTTGTTTCTACTAACATTGTAAATTTTTCCTACTTTAAAGTTTACACCGTCCTGACATCGTACAAAAGCTCCACTTTCACGAATTAGACCATATTGCTCACCTCTCAAAATACCCCTGTTGACATGGAAATCTTGACCTGCTACACATGAATCTGCAGGATTACTGTAAATAGAGAGGTTCTCTTTATAGAATCTGGGATCAACATCGGCTGGATCATTCGGAGCATAAGCTTGTACCCATGTTTGATAAAAATCAGAAGTGATTGCAGGCCCATCTGTTCCATTAGCACCGGGAAATTCTGGTAGTGGAAACTGATCACCAGATAAAGAAAAGTAAGCCATCCTATTGTGGCCGTTTAGCTCTGGGCGTTGATCATAAACAAAAATCAATTCCTGATTTGAATGATTGTCATCATCAAATAAGGCAAAATAGTCTGAAGAAAGTTGATACTTACCACTGTTTATTACTTTATCACAGTATTCAATCACTTTGTCCATATCGCTAGCCTGAAAATCGAAATTATCAGCGAAGCGGTTACGGTATACTGCCGCATTCAGATACAATCGTGCTAGCAAACCCTGCACAGCACCTGTAGAGATTCTTCCAGGCCCTACATTGGGATCAACCAAAGTTTCTACCTCAGTTAATTCCTTTAATACGTAATTATAAGCTTCTTCACCACGCAAAATGATGGAGTTCTCATTTACATTTTCCTTTACCAAAATTAAACCATAAAGATCTAGACTCAGCATAGAATAATAGGCCTTTAGTGCCCTAGCCTCAGCTATATATAGGTTCACTTTAGGATCATTGAGGGTAGGTAAAACATTCAAAGCAGTAACGCAACGAGAAATTCCTCGGAATATCAAATTCCATGTATCTCTTATTCTTGGGTCAGTAGTAAAAAAAGTATGTGTGTGCATGGCGATAAAAATACCATTATCGCCCCAATCTGTACCACCTCGGTAAGGAAGGATGGCTTCATCAGTAGATATTTCTTGTAAGTTGAAATAATTTACATGATTAAATAAAGAGCTGAAAGTAGCATAAGCAGGTGCAATCATTCCATCTGCAATTTCTTTTTCCGATAACCCTGTCGCTGATGTCTCGTCAAGTATTTCCTCACTAAGGTCAGTGCATCCTTCTATTAAAAAGTTACCCACTAACAGTATTATGATACTCAAAAACTTTTTCATGTGTTTATATTTTGTGTTTTAAGCTGATTTTTGAAACCCATAATGTTACTCTTGCAGAGAGATGACTAAGACAAATAATCATCCAAAGCATATAGATTTCAATTGTTGTTATGTAAAATGGTTATAAAGAAATGTTTAAGCTAAAAATTATAGTTCTTGCTTTAGGATAGCTCATGTAATCAATGCCATAAGACGATATGCCACCCATCGATCTGTCATAGTTTACTTCTGGATCATATCCATCGTAAGGAGTAATCACGAATAGATTCTGTCCAGTAACAGATAATCTGAGTTCAGGTAACCAATTGGCAATTCCAAGTGCGGAGGTATTAAAATTATACCCTAGTGTAAGGTTGTTAAGTCTGAGAAAATTCGCATCTTTTAAAAACCGCGAAGAAACTGGTGCAGAGTTATTAATAGATTCTTCTGGAAAAGCGATCGCTTCAGGTGTGGTATTCAAACCTTTAGACAAACGCAATTTGTAGAAAGCAGCATTGGCTGTATTATCATACACTTTATTACCAGCCACGCCATTCAAATTGGCTGATAGATCAAAGCCTTTATAGGCTACCGTGCCATAGAAATTATATTGAGTAGTTGGCAGTGCTGACCCTAGTGCTACCCTATCTTGGTTGTTTACGAGCCCATCATTATTAATATCTCTAAATACGCTTAAACCATTTTCATCAAATCCAATATGTTCTTGGAGAAAAAAAGTGCCTATGGGATAACCGTTCAAATAACCGTTGATAGTAGCTGAAGACAAACCAGAACCTGTAGCTCCGCCTGATGGTATTACAGTATATGGAGAGTTTTCTACTTTATTCCTTATAAAAGTTGCATTGGCTCCGAAACTGTAGGAAATGCCGCCATCTTTTTTATGTTGATAATTTAAAGCCACCTCTAATCCGGAATTAGTAATAGTCATATCTTTTACATTGCTCCATACGGTGCTAGCTGGTTGAACAGGGTCAGCTGGAATTACTTCAAGTAGTATGTTGTTGGAAACTTTACTGAATACATCCACAGATCCGTAAAGGGCTCCATCGAAAAGGCCAAAATCAAGACCAACATTAGTTTGTGTTGAAACCTCCCACTGTATGTCAGGGTTGGCCAGTCTACTGTAGGTCAATCCTGCGGGGTATGGCCCTGACGGCATTAGTGGATAGCTGGTATTGCCAGAAACTTGAGCAGTAAATAAAGGCTGCGTTATTTTATCAGGGATTTCCTGATTCCCTGTTCTACCCCAACCAGCACGTATTTTAAGATTGCTCAGCATTGGCAATTGCCTCATAAAATCCTCTTCAGAAAGTCTCCACCCCATAGAAAACGAAGGGAAAGTTCCGTACTTGTTGTTATCTCCAAATTTGGAAGAACCATCAGCTCTAAGTGTAGCGGTGAATAAATACCGATCCTTAAATTGGTAATTAACTCTTCCAAAAAACGATTGTAGTTCATTTATTGTAGCAAATCCCCACGGTCTATTATTTCCCATGGTCAATTCCTGACCCATACCGGGGTTAAACCTTGGCTCAATGTCAGATATTGGGAACCTGTTGATACTACTTGCGCGTCTTTGAATAAAAATTTTCTGATAAGAATGCCCTACCATAGCTGACAGATTATGTGCATTTTTGCTTAGAGTATAGGTAAGGTAATTTTCAATTAGGCTATTGCTATTAATACTATAAATTGACTCTAACCTACCGTCTTGTTGCGGAAGCAAACTCGCCAACGATTGAAGATCATGTGTAGAGTTTGAATTATCAATACCGAAATTCATCTTATAAACTAATGATTTGCTTATATTGAATGATGGGGATATATTCCCAATTATTCGATTGGTGGTATTGAGATCTTTCCATAGTTGCATATTTCTAAGTGGGTTTACACCAGAAGGATATTGATAAGGTTCCCCATTATCATCGAATGCCGGAAAGGTAGGATTAGCTGAAATGGCAGTGCCTATTATACCTTGTACATCTGGACGCTCATTTACAGTTTGCGAAGCATTGAGGTTTAAATCTACATTGAGTCTTCCATCGAGTAACTTTTGTGATACATTTAACCTACCAGAATACCTTTTCAAATCACTGTTTTTAAGTATGCCTTCCTGGTCTTGTAGTCCCAGTGAAGCATAGTAAGTCAGTTTATCAGCTCCTCCTCCAAAAGTCAAGTTGTGATTTTTAGTGAAGGCTGTTCTGGAAATTTCTCTTTGCCAATCGGTATTGGCACCCATATCAATGAGTTCATCTCCACCCAATTGTTGTACTTGCATTCTGTACTCATCAGCACTAAACACAGGCAAAGCTCTAGCCATGTTTGAGACCCCATAGCCAAGTGAATAATTCATAAAAGAGTGTCCAACACTTCCTCGTTTGGTCGTAATAAGTATTACTCCATTGGCTCCTCTGGCTCCGTAAATAGCCGTTGCCGAAGCATCTTTCAATACATCAATACTTTCGATATCTTGTGGGTTAATAAAATTCAAAGGATTGATGGCGCCCCCTGTACTTGAATTATCAAGTGCTAAACCATCTATAACGAATAGTGGTGTACTTCCAGTTCTTAATCCACCAGGACCCCGAATCGTAATTCCCTGATTTGCACCTGGTTCACCACTGGCGGACGTTACATTCACACCTGCCACTTTTCCTTGCAATAATTGCTCTGGAGAGTTGATAATTCCTTTGTTAAAGTCTTCTCTCTTTAAGGAAGAAACGGATCCAGTCACATCTCTCATTTCCTGAGTACCATAGCCCATTACCACTATCTCCGAAAGTGTTTCAGTGTCACTTGATAACCTAATGGTTATACTTGAGCGATTTTCCACCCTTACTTCCTGTGTAGCTGAGCCTACGAAGCTAAACACCAACACTGATTCCCCCGAGGCAATGGCAAGTCTAAAAGCTCCGTTTATGTCGGAAATCGTACCATTATTGGTGCCCTTTTCCAAAATATTAACACCTGGTAGTGGTTGGCCTTCATCATCTGTAACATTACCACTTACTACATGGCTTTGTAAGATTTCTGACGATGTCAGGGCCGTAGCTGCTGTAGCATAGGTTGATTCAAATGCGAAACTTGCTAAGGCGATTAAACATGAAGCAATAAAGTACATTAGGTTTTTTTGAATCCTGTGTACGTTTTTCTGAGTTTTATATAATTTTTCCATACATATAAAGTTTTCTGTGCTTGAATTTTTTGGATGATTTTCATCACTCAATACACTAGAAATTAAGTGGATATAAGTTTTGTATGGTTCAAAATTATACAGGCAATAAGTGGCTTGCTAAATTATTCAATCAATAGCTATGTATCATCCTTCAACAGATGAATAATAATCGTTGAGCTAACAATTATGTCTATGAAGTTCATGATTACTTCATCAATATTTAATAATGTCTTAATAAGAAAAAGGATGTCATTGAATACATTCGTGTTGCTTTTTTGAGTAACCTAAATGAAAATATTCCTTGGCATTTTTTTATCTCTGTTAGCTTATAGAGTTTCCTCAAATCCTTATCATGATTTCATTTCATTCGATAACTTTTCGCATGTAAATGAATTGAATAGTTACTCTGTTACAGACATTTACCAAGATCATCAAGGAATTATTTGGATTGCTACCATCAACGGACTAAACCGTTTTGATGGATATGAAGTGCTGTCTAATGATTGGGAAAATGGACTTTTTAATGAGCTCCCTGGTACGCATATAGATAAAATTGCCGAGGATGTGCACCATAATTTATGGTTGTATAGCAGGCTTTCTCATAAAATATTTTGCCTTGATCCTACACGTTCATTTTATAAAGAATTTCCTACTCCAGAAAGCGAGATTTTAGACATAAAATTTGATGGGAATAACATTTGGCTACTTTCTCACGATTATATCTTTAAGTGGCTGGACAATCAGGAGAAGTTTAGCAAGTATAGTATTGAATCTACAATTGGCGCTAGGATTCTGTTTTGTTCGGGTGATTCAATTTTTATCATAGACAATAAGCGTAATTGGCTATATAATGCAGAAAGTGACAAATTTATACCATGCCAATTACCCAATACTTCCATTTTGAAGGTGTTAGATGTTATCAAAGAGAATCCTAGTATGGATTTCCCTGCCATAAATGAAATATCTGATGTTGTAGAATTAAACCCCGGAGCTCTTTGGATCGCAACCCATGGCAGAGGATTGTTTCTGATTGAAAAAATGGAGCCCTCCGTAAGTTGGACAAAGGACAACATGTCAGTGCAATCCTACCTTCATATGCCTTTTGTGAAACATACAATCAACAGCAATTCAATAAGCTCACTTTTCAAAGACAGGGAAGGTACTATTTGGATTGGAAATAAGGAGCAAGGCATAAATCAATTTTCTATTGAAAAAAATACTTTTAAAAAAATCAACTACATTCTTAATGATAATCAAAGACAAGAAATACAAACCGTAAGAGCACTGACGGAAGACAAATCCGGTAATTTATATGTGGGTACCCAGGAAAACGGAGTTCTAATTTTTGACAAAGAGTACAGGTTTAAGAAAAAAATTTCATCAGAATTGCCCAGTCAAACAATTAGAAACTTGAGAATGGATTCAAATGGATTGGTTTGGATAGGACATTATGAAGGATTGAGTAGTTTAGATCCGAAGACGTACACCATTAATAATTCTCATCTAGAAGAACATCGAGATCCGGAAGAACACTTCAGAGTTTACGATATAAAGGAAGATAAAGACAAAATTTTATGGATTTCGTTTTGGTACAAACTCATTAAGTATAATCCGCTTAATGGCAAAAGTGAAGAAATAAAGCTTCCCAAATCGGCTTCCGTTAATAGCACAATAAAAATAAGATGTTTGGAATTTGATGAGAACGGAAACCTTTGGATAGGTACTGAAAACTTCGGTCTATTTCTTTATGATACAAATAAAAACGAAGCAATCAACGTATATGAGAACACTTTAGACAAAACATCATTACCTAGTATAAATATTTTTAATATCAGGTGCAGTAGACCAGATACGCTATTTATCTGCTCATCAAAGGGTTTATTCTTTTATAAAATATCAGAAAAACGATTTTTTGCTCCACCTGTTGAAGAAAATTTAAACCGCCATAGAACATATGGAGCACTTGAAGATAAAAAAGATGGTCTGTGGATAAGTACTGTAAATGGTGTATGGTACTATAATTTTGTGTCTGATAGCACTAGGAAATTTGATACTTCAGATGGCCTTTTAAGCAACGAATTCACAAAAAACGGATTGCTAAAAAAAGAAGACGGAACAATCGTTTTTGGTAGTAATCTAGGCATACTCTTTTTTCACCCTGATGAAATCAGACCAAAAAAGATAAAGCCTGGTCTATTAATCAAAAGAGAAAATTGGGTAGATATGGCTGAGCCCTTTTCATTGAGTCCTCAAGAAAAATCCTTTCAATTAGAAGCAAAGGTGATCAGCTATTTTGCACCTCAGAAAAACATGCTTATGTACCGGCTCAGTGGCTGGGAGACCCATTGGAACGTTCAGAGCGCCAGCAATCCGAGAATATACTACGAGAACTTTCCAGAGGGAAGTTATACATTGGAAGTAAGAGGTTTTCACGCAGGTACACCTGGTGAATTCGAATATTTAAATATTGCAATTGAGAAAGGCATACCATTTTGGAGAAGCAAATGGGTAATCTTGATCATATTTATACTGGTCATTGCCATTACCTATGGCATCTATCGTGTGAAACT
>DAIQNU010000022.1:0-1080 GCA_036788235.1 Cyclobacteriaceae bacterium | reverse complement strand
AACAAATTCAAAGAGAGAAAGACCTAAAATTAAAGGTTTATGAATCAGAGATTCAGTTACTTAAAAGTCAGATAAGTCCTCATTTCTTACTCAATACACTAAACAATATATATTCACTTTGCATCCTTGACCCTTCCAAAGCAGCTAAATTGGCCATAAATCTTTCCAAAATGCTCCGATACATGCTCTATGAATCAGCCCAACACAAAGTAATGCTGGATAAAGAAATAAACTTTCTGGAAAACTATGTGAACCTTGTAAAGGAGAAAAGCCCAAATGATAATAAATTGAGTTTTTTGATAGAGGGAAATATCCATCAGCAAACCATTGTGCCATTTCTGCTTTTGAGCTTCGTAGAAAATAGCTTCAAGCATGGAGATATTTTCAAAAACCCTCAAGGCTTTGTTAATATTCGCTTGAATGTGGATGATATTAATCTTATAGCCCACATACAAAATACATTTATAGAGCGCAATGATTTCGAAAAGCAGGGTGGTGGTATTGGATTAGAAAATGTGCGCAAAAGACTTGAGCTTTTTTATCCACACCGTCACCAGCTAAATATACATTCAAATGAAAATGTTTTTTCGGTTTATTTAATGATCAAAATTGAAGACAAATGAAAGTCATAGTAATAGATGATGAAGCACATGCCCGTAATATTTTGAAACACTACTTGCATATGATTCCTGATATAAAACTAATCGGAGAATATGATAACTGCATTTCATGCTTCGAAGCACACGACTTAAATGAAGTAGACTTAATTCTGTTGGACATAAATCTGCCTGAAGTATCGGGCTTGCAATTTGCTCGAACAATTTCAAAATATAAAGCTAGAGTTATACTTACCACTGCCTATTCAGAATATGCAATTAAGGGATATCAACTTGATGTGGTAGACTATCTACTCAAACCCATCGAATTTGAGTTTTTTCTAGCAGCAATAGAAAAAGCAAGGGAGGTGATAGATGTCAAAAATAATTATAATGCCAATCAACCTTTGCAAACAGGAATGCAACAAATAAGCCGTGGAGACAATTATGTATTTATTAAATCCGATTACAAAATAGTTAAAGT
>DAIQNU010000021.1:0-18362 GCA_036788235.1 Cyclobacteriaceae bacterium | reverse complement strand
GCAACGATGAGAAAATTACTAATGTCTCTAATCGCAATGGGCATATTTTCTGCTCAGGCACAGGACACTTCGGATGATGCAACTGAAGTCGCGACAAATTATGTGTTGCGATATTTTGCTCCATCCTTTGGTTTTCTAAATGCCAACTACCGTGATTTTGCCACATCGCCATTATTTTATGAAGGGCCAGGAATTCACATAGGTCTGAGCTGGCTTTGGGAGTCGGCACGTTGGGAGAATGCATTGGAAACAGATTTCAATTTCTCTGCTGCAAATGCTGTGGCGCCAGAGAGTTCCTATTTTGAATTTACCACCACTTCGATTTTTCTCAACAATCAAGTGTATAACCATTATCTGCGCAAGATTGACCAACTCAGTAGTGAACGGTTTGATGTAAAGTTAGGTGGTGCATTTATTTCAAATTTCAATGCAAGAATAAATTCAGAACTACAAAATGCAGCCGCTGGTATAGAAGTTCTGGCAAATTTGATGTTGGCAGGTAAGATCGAAACCGATGTTTCACGAACTGAATCCAAAACACAAAAAATCTGGTTTATCCGATATACCCTACGTCCGGAAGAACGAAGGTTGAGCTTTCAACTAAATACAGGCTTGCTCAATATGAACTGGAGACCGGGCTATGCATATTTGTCTGATTCAGAATTCAATGGCTCTGAAACAGGCGGACTTGGTTACCTTTTGGCCGGTCATAGATGGTCAATGAATGGTTGGCGATTTGGTACGCGCCTTGAGTACACCAAATACAAAACCAACGGTAATGGTACCAAATTGTCTTACCTCTGGGATGTAGCTCATGTACCCGGAAGACATGAAGCTTTTCAAATGGCCAGCCATACTTTTAAATATACCCTATTGATCAACACCAATAAATAATGCAATGAAAAAATTGTTTCTATTATCAACCATGGTTCTCATGCTTTTTTCCTGTGAAAAAGTACTATTTGAACCTGATAAATCCAGCAGCAATCCTTTTGTAATATTCGATTACTTATGGAACGAAATCGATAGAAAATATAGCTATTTCGAACTCAAACAAATCGATTGGGATTTGGTAAGAACAAACTACCGGGCTCAGATTTCGGCTGATATGAATGAAGAAGAATTGTTTGCGGTGCTGGCCAACATGATGATTGAGCTAAAAGACGATCATAGTAATCTGATATCACGGTTTAATATATCGAGGTACAATGTGGCTCTTAGAAACGAACCCAACTTTAACGGTCGTACCATTGAGGAACATTATATACCCAATGCCCGAATTACCGGTGCATTTTTTCATGACTTTTTGCCTGGAGATGAAGTAGCTTATATTAGATACAATTCATTTATGCTTCCCATTGATAAAAACTCGCTTGATCATATTTTAACTCGCTACAAGGATACCAAGGGAATTATTCTGGACTTAAGAGAAAATGGCGGTGGCAGCATTGCCAATATACCATTGCTTATGGAGCGCTTCTCTCCTCAAAGAACTTTAGCAGGATATTTTATTACTCGAAATGGTGTAAACAGAAATGCATTTAGCCCGAGAGCCAATTTTCATATTGGTTCTCACGATGGCATTCGCTACCAAAAACCTGTAATGGTCTTGATCGATCGCGGTTCGTATAGTGCCACCACCATGTTTGCGCTGGCTTGCAAAGCATTTCCTAATCTCACATTGATTGGTGATACCACTGGTGGAGGAGGTGGCTTACCCAATGGCGGGCAATTGCCCAATGGCTGGACCTACCGCTTTAGCGTGAGTCAATTGCTTGATCTGGACGGCAACAACTTTGCTGAAGCAGGCGTGGAACCCGATATTGTGGCTGCTTTTGATTGGACAGACCTAAGCAAAGATGAGATCATAGAACGGGCTTTGATGGAGATTCAATAAATGGAATATACGAACTATGAAAATAAGACCCGAGGCACTGGAAAATAATGGATATATACTGCAAGACAGTTTGCATTTCGATGAAATAATTCCTTTTGTGAAGGAATATATGAATAAAAAGACCTTTGCCAGTATTTTCTATTTTTCATTCAATATCTTATTAATCGGGCTATTGGGTCTGGACATAGGCAAAAAAATGGCAACAGGAAGTTTTGATAAAATTGAAAACATGTACTTTTTATTTTCAGGCATTTTGTTGGCTTTACTGTTATTGCCAGTGCATGAGTTGATACACCTAATAGCATTCAAGGTTTTAGGTGCTAAAAAAGTATCTCTGGATATGAACCTGAAAAAATTCTACTTTTTAGCAATGGCAGATGGATTTGTTGTCAATAAGTGGGAATTCAGATTCATTGCCATACTGCCTTTTTTACTTATAAGCATTGGGCTCGGATTTGGTTGGTATTGGGTCGATCAACCATGGAGTTATACTTTTTTTGGTGCTTTGATTGTTCATAGCGCCATGTGCTCTGGCGATTTTGGTTTGTTGAGCTATTTTGATTTTCAAAAAAATCCTGATGTCTTGACCTATGATGATAAAAAAAACAGGGTATCACATTTTTATATTAAATCAGATCTGAAGTAATTTTTTAGGCATGAGACTGCATAATTAGTTTGAAATTTACTTTCTTTCGAAGCTACAGAATGCAGAAAAATGATCAATTCTAAAAGGCCTGAAGTAATCAACAACCCACTTGTCCTTTCAGGACTGTTCATTGGTATGTGTATAGTTGTAGCTATAACATACCCTGAGTTATTTAGCACCAAGTTGCCAAAGCTTATACACAATCTACTCAGGCTCTTCGGGAGCTTTTATCTATATCTGGGCTTGGCTTCCGTTTTGGTTTTGTTATGTATTGCCTTTTCAAAAGTTGGCAAGATAAAGCTGGGAAATTCAAAACCCCGATATTCATGGCTTTCCTGGATTTCTATGCTTTATAGCACAGGCATGGGTGCGGGTTTGCTCTTGAGGGCTGTGCAAGAACCAGTTTATTATTTTAGCCATTCACCCCGCGAAAGTGCATTATCCAAAAGCGATTTTGCCTTGCAGTACACATTTTTTCATTGGGGACTAACACCTTGGGCTTTTTATGGATTATTCGGGCTCATTATCGCTTACAATATTTACGGCCAAAAAAAGACAATATTGAGCTCTGCTTCCTTGGGTAGTAGATATGCAAACACTCTTTGGTCGGGTATTATAGATGCCGTAACCATAATTTGTACTCTTTTAGGTGTTGTAGCAGCTGCTGGGCTTGGCAGCAGACAGTTGCTCGGAGCTTATCAATATTGGGCTGGATTGCAAGATTTACCCGCAAGTAGCTCTGTCTATATTATGCTAATCATCGGGATTCTGGCGACACTGTCGGCTTTTTTAGGACTTAATAAAGGAATAAGGAAAATCTCTAATCTGAATATTTTCCTGGCTGTGGCATTAATGCTTTTTACCTGGATGGTAAGTGGTGCAGGTGGCAATGTTTTGCTGTCAGTGGTTTCTGCGGGGAGCCATTACCTACGGGAGTTTTTACCAATGAGTCTTAATTTGGGTAAGCAACAAGTTTCACAAGCTTTTTTGATAGATTGGACTTTCTTTTATTGGGCATTTTGGCTCTCCTGGGCACCATTTACAGGTGTATTTATTGCCAGAATTTCTAAAGGCAGAACCATCAAGCAGTTTATTTTTGGTGCATTGTTAGTACCTGCTTTGGGCACTTTTTTATGGTTCGGTATATTTGGAAATAGTGTATTTGGTTTGTTAGAAGCAGGCACGGCCGAAGCAACCCAATTCGAATCAATCTATAGTGCCATTTTCAATTTCTTTAATCATTTACCCCTTGCTTGGCTGAGCAATTCCATCGCCACGGTTTTGATATTTACTTTTCTGATTACTTCCGTAGATTCGGCCATTTATGTATTGAGCATGTTCAGCGACAAAGGCAATACCAAACCCTCAAAAAAAATGCGTTTGTACTGGGGAAGTATTATTAGTTTAAGCACCATTCTTGTAATTCTGTTGGGTAAAGATCAACTGCTTGCTGCTGTGAGTCAGTTATTGATTCTCTTTGCCCTACCCTTTAGCTTTTTATTTGTGGGCTTGGTCGGGATTTTTCTTTATAGCATTTTTAAGAAAAAATAGATTATCAGAGATTGGATAAGGTTTAAAAATTTAGTTGGATGTGTGTTTTTAGGTCGCACGCTTTACAAAAGCGCGCGAGGGAAGTCTTTTTTTATATGGTCATGATGCATCTTTAGTGAAAGTTTTGCTCTTTGCGACCAAACCACTCTTCTCACTTTTTTCACTTTTACCAATCTTCAGACTCTTTTTCTAAATCATCGACAGTTGAAGACTTTCCTTCCTTTATTTGTTGTCTAGCCTCATCAATGGCCTTAATATATTCCTTTAATGACATTGATGAAAACGGCTGTGTTGATTCTTCGATCAAGGTATTCAATGCCGATAATTTTTTACTATCGGTAATTGTATCGATGGCTAGATGAAGCTTTAATTGCAGTTCTGCTACACTCATAATGATTCAATTAGCAATTAGTAAAGATACTATTTTAAAATGTATTCGCTATTCCTTTGCCCCTATAATTCTTGGATCATTTAAGTATTTCAACCCCAACTCGCGCGCTTTTGCAAAGCGTGCGAACTGCCCGATTTACACTAAAGGATAGATTTCCAACTAACAATCTTTACCATAATAATAAGATGCAACTATAAATATATTCCTATTGCTTGCGCACAATACCTTCTACCAAAGGATTGTTGTGAATATTTTCCAATCTTTCTTCCTGCATTCCATTGCTACTCAATTCCACCGGATGAAAACCATCTTGCCAAACTTTGTGGTTTTTACCTCTCTCTTGATCCCAACTCGCGCGCTTTTGCAAGGCGTGCGAAAAGTCTAACCAGCTCTTTAGATGTGTGTTTTTTTCATATCGCGTATAATATGCTCAAGCTGCACACCAACTCGCAGTCCCTTATTTTCATGACAATATTTAAGGGATTCAATAATTATCTATTTGCAGATGAGGCGAGTGAACAAATCCACTTGGTCGCACGCTTTACAAAAGCTCGCGAGGGAGTGTTATCTCAACTAAATAGCTCTTTTTTCTTTCCACTTTTCAATATCTCTTTTAAACTCTTCCAAGTTTCTAGTATTGCCTTTTTCTATTGATTTAAGAGAAGCTTTTGCTCGGCTAATCAATTCATCCTCACTACTTCTAATTGAATAATCTGTAGAAGCATTTTTAGCCAACTCTCTTTCCAATAATTGTTGGCATAGCAATAAGAAATCATTATCATCAATTTGGTCAATCAAGTGATGTATTGATTGTTTTACTACTTGTAGATTCATGGCTAACTGGTTTTTCTAAATGTTAATATAATGATTTCTAACGAACAACCCGATTTACACTAAAGGGTAAATTTCCAATAAACAATCTTTACCATAATAATAAGATGTACTACTTTAAACATAACCAACTCGCGCGCTTTTGCAAAGCGTGCGAAGAAGCCTGTCAATTCCCCGGCATGGGTAGCAGCCAATCTGACTTTTTAAATCTGTACCATTCTACATTGGCCAAATTTCTTTCCGGGTCGTAAAGTGGGTGCCAGGGCTTGCCATTGAGCGATACTTTGCCTATCGCATATATTTCTAGGTTGGGTTTGCCTTTGGCTGCATATTCCTTTTTCAAATGTTGCACAAATTGCCAGCACATGTCAGGGTGGCTTGCAACAGCCCGTTGTTGTTTGGCTGTCAGATACTTTTCTAAATCAAGCATCTCTTCGCTGCCGGTAGCTGGGTCGATTACCTTAAAGCTAATATATCCCATTTTACTACGCAGCATCATGCGCCAAGACAATCGATGCCCTTCTTCCGTCCATGCAACATCGCTGTCATACAGCCAATGCCTTGAGGGCAACGCCAACTGAATCAATAACCAAATGAGAATGCCATACATTAAAGGATTTTGGACAGCATACTTCTTTTCTGGTACATCCACCGGTCGACTTTTAAAAAACAAGTGGCGAATAGTAAGTGGTGGAAAGAAGAATATGCACATGGCGATGCCCATGTACGGGAATATTCCTACCTGGAATATGGCAGAATTGAATAGGTGGAAAAAAACAGAAGCAGCAAAAGCGTATTTGCGGGTTCGATTCCAAATCAACAATGGCGTTATGAAAAGGTCAAAGAATGCCCCTCCTAAAGCAATAAACCAATGTACCCATCGCTCCTGTAAAAGATCTCCTACCAGCCAAAAATTTGCCTTAGAAATCAGAAGCACACGAATGGATTCTGCCTGTAACCAGTCGGCATTTAGCTTTGCTATGCCAGCATAGGTATATACGATCCCGATTTGGGCAATAAAAAACCATCGGCACCAATTGGGGCAAGTAAAAGAATGCAAGGCTTGGTTATTTTTGGCATCGAGTGAAAAAGCCCGATGTGCAGGCATGAAACTCATGATAAAGCAAAGCAATACCAATAGATAATAATGGTTATTGTAATTTGTCTTCTGCATTAGGTATACCAGCGTCCACATGACGGCATAACCAAGAATTGCCAAGCGGTATTTGAAACCTAGCATAACCATAATTCCGAAGCAGCCCATTACAAAAAAATAATAATACATACCATTGCCAGGCAAAGGTTGCAGCCAAGCAAAATCGATAAAAGGAAAAGTCATAATAGGCTCGATAAAAGCCCTACGCACCCAACCGGTCATGATGGCACCCCAGGCTTCGGCAGTGATCAAAAAACCAAATGCCACCCTGAAAACAACCAGAAAAGTGTTGTCGATAGGTTTAAAAAAATGGTTTTCCAGTTTGCTCAGCCCTTTCATTTGCAAGGATTAAAGAATTTTGCGATTTAATAATTGGCAATTAATTGATGACAAAAGTGAATTGTATACCATAACTCATTAAGCTCTGATTTCTGTTATTCTTAGTTTATAGCGGTAGTTTGGTTTGAAATATCTGGGTCGAAAAAGTCCGAGGGTTAGCCCGGCGGCTTCAAAAGAAATGGCTGTAACAATAATGCCTGTTGAAATTTGATACTCATTTCCGGCAATAGCTCTTTGATTAAATGCATCAATGGCCAATAGTCCAAAACCAACAAAAATCAATTTTGCCGAGGCATTTCGAAAATTAAAATTTGCAAAAGTCTTTTTTCTAATATCTATACTGGCGATTTCCTCCAACTCTATGTTGTAGTATTTGAATTCGAGATGATCATCACCAAAGCCTCTGATTTTATCGGTTCTAAAATGGTCATCGCCTACCAGTTTAAAGCGAATATCATTATTAACTTCAAACCAGGTAGATTTATGAGTTCCGGATTTCTCCAGCATCAGTATCCGCTTTGATTGAGCTAACATGGGGTTGTAACCCGTGCCGGTAATTAAAAAGATTAGAAAAATCCTCGTGAAGTATGGCAGTATCGATTTGTGTATTTGCTCTACCATTCTTCATGCTAAGTTAAAGTCTAACCAACCAATTGTGCTTATCTTCCTGTGCGCCTGTCTTAATGGCATTAAGTGCTTGATTCACTTTGATGGAAAACTTTCTGGATGATATCTCCGGAAGTTTGTAGTCGATGTCTTTGTAAGATATGGTGTCAATATGTGCTATGGTAGCAGCTGTGCCTGTACCAAATGCTTCCTGAAGCTTGCCCGCTTTTATAGCCTCAACCACTTCTACTACCGAAAGTCGACGTTCATCTACTTTCATGCCCCAATCCCGTGCCAATGTAAGTACACTGTCTCTGGTGATTCCACGCAAAACAGAATCTCCTGTAAGGGGTGTAACAAGCACATCGTCGATTATAAACATGACATTCATGGTACCAGATTCTTCTATATATTCATGCGTTTTTCCGTCAGTCCATATGAGCTGGTCGTAACCATTTTTTTGTGCCAAACGAGCAGGATAAAGTGAAGCTGCATAATTTCCCGCAGCTTTGGCAAAACCAGTGCCCCCTTCAACGGCTCGGGTATAATGAGTTTCTATTTTTACTTTTACAGGATGCGCGTAGTAAGCACCTACCGGACAGGTAAATATTATGAATTTGTAATTCTCAGAAGGACGAATACCTATATATTCGTCAGTTGCAAAAATAAATGGTCTGATATACAATGCCGTTCCTGGTGTTGATGGCACCCAGCCTTTATCTATATTAAGCAGTTCTATGAGGCCACTCATGAAAATTTCTTCCGGAATTTGCGGAATACACAAACGTTCAGCAGAAATATTAAGTCGTTTCAGATTCATTTCAGGCCTGAAGATCAGTACATCATCTTTATCATTCTTGTATGCTTTCAAGCCTTCGAACACAGATTGGGCATAGTGCAAAATAGCTGCTCCCGGCGAAAAATGTAATAAATCGTAAGGCTCAATCCTGAAATCTTGCCATTGACCATTTTTATAATCGGCAACAAACATGTGATCTGAATACACTTTACCAAATTGAACATTGGCAAAATCCATGTCCTTCAGACGTGAATGGCTACATAAATTCTGTTCTATTTTAATTGCTTCTACCATGTTGAATGAGCTGCTTTACTACAATTATTTTGCGCTTGTAAAATAAGGAAAAAAAGCTGTGTAAATCAATTTTATCCTTTGCGACCTAGCCAGGGAATATCAGACAATTGAAGGTCGTAAGTCATTTTACGGGCTAAAACGAATAAGAAATCTGACAACCTATTTAAATAAATGATGACCCTCGCATCAACATGCTCTTTTTCACTCAAATGAATGATCAAACGCTCAGCCCGGCGACAAACACATCTGGCTATATGGCAAAAAGCCACAGATTGGTGCCCTCCCGGTAATATAAAAGAGCGCATTGGCTCTAGTACTTCGTTCATTTGATCTATACCTTCTTCGAGTTGTTCAACATCTGCATCAGTAAGATCTAGTTTTAGTTTTTGTGCCCGGTCATTTTCAGCTGCCAAAGAAGACCCAATGGTAAAAAGTCGCTCCTGAATTTCTTGCAAAATAGACTGCCTTACCTGATTTACATCTTGAGACCGCAGTAAGCCCATGTACGAATTGAGTTCATCAATAGTACCATAAGATTCTATGCGTAAATGATACTTCGGTACGCGTGTACCACCCAATAATGAGGTTTTACCCTCATCGCCTGTTTTGGTATATATTTTCATTTTATAGTCAAATTTGATTTATAGTTGCTATTGTATTATAGCAACCCAATGACTGGAAATTATCCTTTTACTACAAAAATTGCCAGTAGACAAAGTAAAACAATAAGTCTGAAATAAATTTTGTTTCTCTCAAAATTCCAGATTTCAATTTTTGCTTTATAGCAAGATTTGGTAAGTAACTTACCAAAACTATCTAATTGTTTCGGATATTACTTACTTGTTTTACAAAGGTGATTGAAAATTGTGAATTAAAAGAGTACAGTTTTTGATAGATTAAATCACCTACACCCCTGTTGGCAGATTCATAGAAGGTGCCCGGGAAATATTTTCGTTGACCACATCTGATTCAACATTGCCATCTTTAAGCCGAATAATTCTATGTGCATAATGTGCTATGTCGTCTTCATGAGTTACCATGATAATGGTATTGCCTTTCTGATGCAATTCGTCAAATAGAGCCATTATTTCATATGAAGTTTTTGAATCAAGGTTACCGGTTGGTTCATCTGCTAAAATAATACTTGGATTATTGACCAAAGCTCTAGCTATGGCAACCCTTTGCCGCTGACCACCTGATAGTTCGTTGGGCTTATGGCTGGCTCTGTTGGCCAGACCTACGCTGTCAAGTACATGCATGGCTCTTTCGTCACGAGCTGATTTGCCCATTCCTGCATATATCAATGGAAGTGCGACATTTTCTAATGATGTAGCACGCGGCAATAGGTTGAACGTCTGAAAAACAAAGCCAATTTCTTTATTGCGTATTTCTGCCAATTCATTTTCTGTCATATTACTGACATCTTTTTCATTGAGAATAAACTGGCCACTAGTAGGTGTATCCAGACATCCGACAATATTCATTAAGGTGGATTTTCCAGAGCCCGATGGCCCCATAAAAGCTACGTATTCACCCCTGGCTATTTTTATGGAAATAGACTGCAAAGCATTTACTTGCTCTACGCCCATTTGATAAATTTTTGAAATATTGTGTGTTTCAATTATTGTAGCCATAGGTTTCAAACATTTTACTTTGATGTAAATAAACCCTTTAATGATGTTTTTTCAAAATGAATTATATGAACGGGAAATTAGATTTTTAACCTGTGAAATATTGAGTATAAGGATAGAAGAGTTTCTCGTATATAAACTCTATAAAATGTATTAAATGCGCATTCCTATCGATGGCTTTGACCAATATTATTATAGGGAATGATTAACATCTTTTATTTTGGCTACATCTTTTACTGCAATATTGTACCTGATCCCAGACCTTTTCCCATTTTTTTCGCCAAAAAAAAGACCTGCCACAAGTTTTGCAAACTTTTGATGGCAGGTCTGATTTCTTGAGCATTTTACCCATATGATCTCAATAGAACACTACTTCACATTCAGGATGGGCAGATTTGAAAGCTTCAATTCTTCTTGACGAAATACGATTATTGTATACTTTGAGTAGTCGAAGTTCTGGCATATGATCGAGACCGTTCAGATTACGAACACGTGTATTGGCACAATCGAGTTCACGAAGCTTGCCATGCCTGGCAAGTGGTGATAAGTCGCGAACTGATGTTCCAGAGCACAACAACACTTCAAGGTTTTCGAGATTGGATAGTGGGCTTAAATCACCAACTGGTGTTTGCTCGATGGACAAATATTTGAGATTAGCCATATTTTGCAGTGGATCAATATCATTCAATGGTATTCTCGAACAATCCAACTCTTCAATTGTCGTAATATCAGCCAGGGGATTAAGCGATGTCACCCTAGAACCTGCTACATTAAGTTTTCTCAATCTATAGAATGAAGTAATAGGCTCAAGCGTATTTATATCCAAGCTTTTTAGTTCTATTTCTTTTAATGAAGTTATTCTGTGCAATTCTATACTACTTGGTGCATGGCCTATTTTGTACATACTCATCATGGTTGTGCGCCACGATTCGGGCATTCGAACCCACCAGCTTTGTAATGCTTCTGCCTGAAACAACAAAACCAAGCTGTCTGAATGAAAATTTAACATCGCAGCATTTGTCACACTTACACCTGTTTTTTCAAAATCGGCATACAACAATCCAGGCAATTGATTGATGATGGAAATATCTTTGACGAGTGTACTAGCCATAAATAATGAGTCTAGCTGCGAAAGCAATGATAATTGATGGATTTGCTCAACTTTCGTATTTTCCATCTTAAGAACTTTCAATTTTTCAAGCTTTGAGAGTGGCGACACATCGCTTACAAGGGTATGATTACAATTGAGATACTCTAAGTCTATCTGATTAGCCAATGCATCAATATTCTTTAGAGGAGTATTGCTACAATTTAATTTTTTAAGTCCATAAAACAGTTTTACCGGTTCCAGATTTACAATATCACTCATACCCGAGAGATCAAGCTCCTGTTTTTTGAGCAGTTGGTGTATTTTTTCTTTGCTGGCTATTACTTCGGCAGCATCGTTTCCTGCAATAGATCTGCGCCAGCCAGCAGGTAGTTCTTTCCACCAGGTAACCAAATATTCTGTGTTGAAAATAACTTCACAATCGGGTCTCTCCTGCAAAAAACGCACTACATCTTCTCTTTGTACCTGCGACTGTTCACAATAGATTGCCTTAAGCGCTTTATTCCCAACTAAGGGCATTAGGTTTTTAACTTTTGATCTGTTGCAAACGATCATAGTAAGGTTTTGAAGATCAGCTAAAGGCGACAAATCACTAACCAATGTGTTTTCAAAATCCAATTTTTCAAGTTCTTTCAAGCCTGACAAAGGCTTCAAATCAGCCACTGTGGTATTTGAAAAATTAATTCTTCGAAGTTCCTTAAGCTCTGATGCAAATGTAAGGTCACTAACATTTGAGTTGAACAGATACAATTCTCGCAAGGTGCTAACATATGACAATGGCTCTAGATCATCAACCACAGTATTGTGCAAGTATATCCTTTCGAGTTTGTCAAAATTCTCAAGTGGGCTTAGATCACTAATAGAAGTAAAAGAAAGATCTAGCACTTTTATACCTTTAGAATATCTGAGTGCATTTAAGTCTTCAATGGGTGTAGCCGCACAATACAATTCCTCAAGATTTGTAAGTCCACGTAAGGGCAATAAATCATTAACACTGGTGTGCGAGATATTCAACTTTTTAAGCCCCTCAATTTCTGTCAGCGCCGATAGTTCATGCACAGCTGCCATGCCACTTATATTAAGGCTATCGCGCTTCGCTGCCCTCTTAATAGTGCCAAACATTCTAGGTATATCGGTTTCAAAAGGTTGGTTGCTTACTAATACTTGCTTGTCACTTATAAATCCTACATCGGCCAGAGTAAGTGTATCATTGATTGGAAGGTCACTTCCAAGGATGTTTTTCCAGGTATATGACATTGAATTCCACCAATTTGCAAGCTCTTCTTTTTCACTCAGTCGGGTTGTGTATATGCTTACTATCTTTAAATCACGCTTAGCTTCATCTACATTGATTTCAATAAATCGTGGCTTAGTATTTTCCACTTGCTTGCCGTTAATGTCGTCACCTTTAATCGTACGGTTCATACGAACCCTAAAAGACAAGTTGCCATTGTCGGTACGTTGCTCTACTATATCGTTGATCAAAAACTTAAAGCTTACATTTTTAAAGAAAAAGTCTACATCTTTCAGGTAAGCTTGGGCATCTTTATTAGTTACAACATCGCGATTGTCAATTAAGTCATCTTCGATCTGAACTTTAGAATCTCGAAATATCTTGAGGTAGCTCTGGCTTATAATTACGTCTTTGTCCTGAAAATCTATATCGCTATTTCCCAGTGCATTAAGCGATACTTCGAGAAAAGCTACGAGTTGTTTTACTTCCTCTCTATACCGATCCATATCTGCTACATTGTCAGTGTTTTTAGTTGCCTGACTTTGCGCAGTTTGAATCGTAGCAAGCAAAATCATGCTCATGCACAGTACTTGATTTAAAAATGTTAAGAGCCTATTTTTCATAGTAAATATACTTGAGCAATAATTCTTTCTGGTTTTCTGGTATTTTGGTAAGGTTGGAAACAAGCCAACCCGAGTTTGGTGTATTACGGTTGAATTCTGTCAGTTCAAAGTACCAATTGTCAACTTGGAAAAAATGGAAGCTGACGTCTTCTACAGAATCAAAAATTAAATCCCCTTTTTTTACTTCATACAAAAAGATGGTTCTAAAGTCAGGTTTAAAATTATTGTCGAAATAATATTCCAAATTTTTACCATCCTTAAATACTTTTATCAGGTTCATGAAGTCGATCTCATGACTCATAGGATGCATGAATTTGCTTCCGGATGAAGTAGTTTCGGTATAAAAAAGATCGGCAAATGGCTTAAAGTGTACATTGGTAATAACCCACTTATGACCCAGATTTTCTTGCTCCAGCGACAGAAATAAAATAACTGTTTCTAATTTGCCTTTGTAATAAAAACTGGCTTTAACCTCAGCAAACCATTCATTTTCATAAAAATTGAGAAGCTTTTGACTGCCAGGAACCGTTACTTCTTGTATAAACTCATCTTTCAAAGCCTTTTCGACTTTGCCTGTTTCGTTATCAAAAAGCATAGCAATATACTTCCGTCGAAATTCCGGGTTTTGGTATTCTTTGGAAGTGGCATCAATGCGTTTGCCAGCTAAATCTTCTTCACTATTAAAACGCCTGAAGAACTGATTTACTTGTTTGGTTTCGGCAAACATAAAGCGCTCATTGCCCAGGTAGGTACCAACAGATTGTGCCACTGCACAATGCCCTGATATCATAACCAGAAATATGAGCGCTATATAAATATTTTTATATTGTAACACCACCGGGATTAACCTTTACGGGTTTCTGATACTCTGATGTCACCCAATAGCACATCCCAGAAACCGATAATACGGCCACCAATTTGTGTTTGTTTACGTTCTACGTATACGGTAATATCTTTTTTGGTAATGTCGACGTATTTCAGTCCATCATCTGTTTCGCCAGTGAAACGCTGATAAATAGTGATAACTCCAACGTATCGACCATCGGGCTGGCGCACTAGATCACTTATGTAATTGATGTTGTACCATTCGATATTGACCCTATCATAATTGAGAGCCATGAGTCTGTCGAAATACTCGCGAATGCCATAGTAGTTTACGCGCTTACGGTTTACAGAAGAAACGCCCATTTGGCTGCCTTCCATGAATAGTTCCATGGCACGATCAATAACTCTATTTGCTTCCGAAAAAGGTGTTTCTTTGCTACCGATTATACTTATGTATTTACTCAAATCCCGAACTTTTTCCAAAGCAAGCGAATCAATTGCTTGCTTACGTTCTGGACTGACATCATCTTGTGCTAATGCAAGACCACCACTTAATAATGTAAAAAGCGCTATTAGGAATATATTTTTATTTAACATCATCTGTTTCGTTTTATCGTGTTCAATCAATTTATTTTCTAATGAGTTCCAATTCTTTAATCTTTCCATTATTATCATAAACAACATTTTCGATTACATTGATGTTACGTTTTTGATCTTTTAGGTAATTCAAATAATTTTTGATGTTGGTTGGTCTATCATAATCCACTTCACCGCCCGACCTGCTTATAATAATGAGCACCGGAACATTTTCATTAGCAAACAAAGACATTGCTTCCTGTATTTTCTGATTGGCTTCAGCAGTATTGGCTGCTCTTGATATTTCATCAAAATAATTGCTTAGTCCTTTGGGTCTAGACGTTTCTTCCCTTTCTTTGGCCAATCGATCTTCTCGCTCCTGCCGCAATCGCTCTGCTCTTTCGGCAGCAATTTGCGCTTCTCTTTCACGTCTGATTTTAGCTTCTGCCTGTACTATAAGCTCTTGGATTTCTGTATCTTGAATATTCAAATCTTTCACTGTTTGAAGTATTCTTTCTTTTTCGTCGATAGAAATTTTACCATCATCGGCCAATATCATTTCAAGATCAGCCTTTGCCTTGGCGATTTTTCGGGCTTCAGCGGCTGCAGCCTCTTTTTTTGCCAATTTTTTTTGACTTTTACAAGAAAAAGTGCCTAGTGAAACTCCGGCAATGAGCATGATAAATAAAATTCTTTTAGCTAACATATTCTTTTTTTGATTTAAGTGATTCGAATTTAAATGTATACTTTACTTTATTAAAATTGTTTAACATGGGTTACGGCAAAAATAAAAGGAGATATTTACAGTAACAATTTTTAGTAAAAGCACCGAAAAAAAAATTTAGTCTGATTATTCTTAGTCTTATTCTCAATATTTTAAAGTTCATCATCAAATTTACACTATTTTATGGCCATTTTCTTTTCTAAAAACCAAGGTAAGATAATAATTAACATTGACCGCGGTGAAAACGAGCTCGACTCTGTGATGCAACGCAAAGGTTGTGCCTCAAATGCTGATATTTCTATATCTACCCTTTTGGTAAACTTCGTTTCGTTAGCACTTGAAAATGGTCGCGATCCAAAGAAAGTTTTCAATGCCAACATAGATTCTCTCATTGATAAGCTATCAGCACACTCAAGCAAAAAAAACACCAAAAACTAATTCCAGCCCTATACAACGCAAATAAATTTTTGAAGGCGCCTTTAAAACAACGATATGCTCGCCAATAGATTATAATGTTGAATTATTCTACAAAATGTTGACAACCCTACATGGGTTCAGCCGTTAAAAATTTTAGATGTACATAAAGGAAAATTGTCATCATGATTATTTGCAGGCCAGGAAACTGACCCATAACTTCAAGTAATTGAGTTAAGCAAGGCAAAAAAAATTGCAATTAATGCCACGACATTAAGTAAAAAGGATGAGAATTGTCTCATCCTTTTTATTTTGCCAAAATATATTTGAAATCTATGCCGCTAATCAAAGAAAGTACTTACAAGTATAAAGGTCTTTTGTTCAACGAACATTTAGAAACTATTTTTCCGGCTCTGATGCGCAATGTGCGATATCCTGGCTCGAAACGATTGCGAATGCGCATAATGGATGGCGATTTTTTAGATATGGACTGGTACGCTGGAGGAAACAAAAAACTAGTAATAATCAGTCATGGGCTTGAAGGTAGCAGTCAGCGGTCTTATGTTTTGGGTATGGCCAGGGCTTTTTTTAGAAATAGTTGGGATGTTATGGCCTGGAACTTCAGAGCATGCAGCCCAGAAATGAACAGAAAGCCATGGTACTATCACAGTGGCTCAACTAACGATTTGCATCAAGTCATCAGTATTGCCAAATCAAAAGGTGATTATGAATCTATTGTGCTCGTAGGCTTTAGTCTTGGTGGTAACCTCACGTTGAAATACCTTGGCGAGAAAATCTACAGTTTACCAAATGAACTTATAGGTGCTGTTACATTTTCAGTACCTATCGATCTGGCAGGTAGTAGTGATAAAATTTCTGATGCTGCCAACCGACTTTATTCCAATAGATTTTTGCGAATGCTCAAAAGAAAAGTTCAACTTAAAACGGCACAAGCCGGGAAACAGGAAAGTGACAATAAACTTAGAGCTATAAAAACGCTCAGAGATTTTGATGAAAAATATACAGCTCCTATTCACGGATTTCGAAATGCGGCTCATTATTATCATGCTTGTAATTCATTGCAGTTTTTAAAAAATATCAGGGTACCAACACTTATTGTAAATGCCAAAAATGACCCCTTTTTATCCCTGAGTTGCTTACCTACAGAATTATGTGAAAAGCTTTCTTATGTGTATCTTGAAACGCCAGAGCGTGGAGGACACATGGGTTTTTCAGGCCAAAAGCAAGAAGGCCTAAGCTGGATGGAACAAAGAGCCCTCGCTTTTGTAGAACAAACAATTTTGAGATCGGGTCAAAGTGTGGCCAGAAGATGATTATATTAAATAAATTGCGGTTAATATTGCTGAAATCATAGATTATGTGTGGTAGATATTCTCTCATTGCCAAAGCTGAAGAAATAGAAAAGAAATTTAAGTTGGAAAGCCAACCATCGATTTCTCCAAGATACAATGCTGCTCCGACTCAACTGCTGCCTGTCATCACCAATTCTGCCCCAAGAGGTCTGTCATTTTTCTATTGGGGACTCATACCCGCCTGGTCTAATAATAAAAGCCTGAGTCCAAAACTTATCAATGCCAGGTCAGAAAGTTTGCATGAAAAGGCTACATTTAAACAGGCTTTGGCATCGCGAAGGTGCCTGGTGCCTGCTGATGGTTTTTATGAATGGAAGCAGCTGGGAAAAAAAACCCGCATTCCCTACCGCATAGTCCTTAAAAATAGTGGTTTGTTTTCATTTGCCGGTCTCTGGGAAGAATATGAAGACGATCAAGGCGAAATGGTGCATACTTTTACCATTATAACTACAGAGGCCAATTCGGCTATGAAAAGCATTCATGATCGAATGCCTGTGATACTACCCAGCCAGAATGAAAAAATCTGGCTTGATAATAACCTATCTACCAATGATTTATTGGAATTGCTAAAACCCCTGCCGTCTGAAGAAATACAACTTTATACGGTTTCACATTTAGTTAATTCAGTACAAAATGATAGTCCTGCACTGGTGAAGCCTGCACCGCCAACAGACCAAAAAGGCAATTATACTTTGTTTGGCTGATGACCTGGGTTTATTAGCTATCTATACTATTGCTTTACTACTATGTAACTAAAATAAAATAGCGTCTTCGACGCTTTGAGAAGCTCGCAAAGGCGCTAAGGCGTTAAGGTTCCGCAAAGGATAATTTGTTGTCTCCTTTGAGGTTCAGTCCAAAGACTGTGAAGACTTGAAGCAAAAAAAGGAGCAAATAATTACTCCCTTTTTGAATTGATCGTTTTTTTTATTTACTAGTTTCTGGGCTTTCTGTTTTGATGATTGCCTTTTCCATCTTTACCAGCACCTTTTTCGCCTCTTTTATAGTCAGCATTGCCTTTGCGGTATTCGCCTCTTTTTCCCTTTCTATCTTTGGCTGCTTCGGCTCTTTTTGCCTTCATTTCTTCCCACTTGGCTATTTGCTCATCATTGAGCACAGAGCGCATTTCGGATTCATTGGCTTCGCGTTTGGCTTTCATTTCTTCCATAAACTTTTGCCTGTCCTCCATTCGGGCAGCTCTTGTGGCTTCCATTTCTGCCATATTTTTCTTTTGGATTTCTAATACAGAAGCATATTGCTCTTCGGAAAGATCCAAAGTGGTTTTCAACCTCTCCGCTCTTTTCTCAGCCATTTCTTCTGGATTGACTTGAGTCCTGCCTTGTCTTT
>DAIQNU010000020.1:13033-18723 GCA_036788235.1 Cyclobacteriaceae bacterium | reverse complement strand
GGATTAATCGTGTAATATCCATCGACTCTTCTCAATTGCTAATGAATTTTTTTCTAGAAAAAACGACATTTCCGCCTATACCCCAGTGCGCAACCCAACATTTTTTTTCAATCCGCATTGTGCCAACCAAATGCATGGATATTATTCCCACTTTAGATAATTATTTGGTTGACACTTTTTATAGAACTTCAGTAAACCCGAAATGTTGTATTACATTATATTGGGGGTAGTCGCAAAAATTTTAAATGGTACGATTAAGTTAGCACTAAGGTACTACTGAAAATTTATATATATCCATTTTCCTTAGCATTTCTCCGGGCAAAAGCAATGTTGAAGGAAAATCGGACTGATTTGGTGAATCAGGAAAATGTTGAGCTTCAAGGCAAAATGCGGTTCTATAGTCATGTTTAGTTCCATCTTTGCCTGTATCTCCACCATCCATGAAATTACCCCCATAAAACTGAATACCTGGATCGGTGGTCCACACTTCCATTATACGACCACTATTTGGCTCCAATACTTCAGCGGCTTTTTGCAATTCAGATGTTTCCTTATCCAATACCCAATTATGATCATATCCGTTGCCAGCTTGTAGTTGCGGGTGACTATCATTGACTCTGTCACCGATTTTTACTGGCTCTAAAAAATCGAATGGAGTACCCTCTACTGGCATTAACTCACCAGTCGGAATCAGATTTTCATCAACTGGGGTAATGTGTGAACCATAAATGCGCAGCTGATGATCCGCAATGCTTTTGCCAGATCGTGAACTGATTAAGTTGAAATATGAATGATGCGTCAAGTTGACATGGGTGGGCTTGTCTGTAACTGCCGTATATTCCATTATTAGTTCATTGTCATCAGACAGGCTATAGCTAATGTTTATGTTAAGATTGCCGGGGAAGCCTTCTTCACCATCGGGCGATAAATAGCTAAGCACCAATTTTTGATTGCCATCTTCTTGCTCAATTTGAGCATCCCAAACCACATCGTGTATGCCTTTGAGACCACCATGTAAGGTGTTGCCATTGTTGTTTTGTGGCAAATCAAAGGTTTCACCATCAATGACGAATTGTCCTTTTGCTATGCGATTGGCAAACCGACCAACCATAGCCCCTTGATAGCGGTCATTAGCTGCTACATAAGCCTCAATGCCAGGGAAGCCAAGAATTACATCGTCAAAATGACCCTCTTTGTCAGGGACAAACATACTCACCACTCTTGCTCCGTAATTGGTGATTTGAACTGTCAAACCATTTTTATTTTGAAGCGTGAATAAAGCTGTTTTCTTTCCATCAATTTCTGAATCAAAAGCGGATGATTCTAGCAAGTCCTCAGGATTGAGTTCTACTTTACTATCTTCCTGTTTTTTGTCGCTGCTGCTACATGAGAAAAGACCTAGAATCAGCAGTAAAATTAAGTTGTTTTTAATATTGAGCATATGAAAAAAAGTTTATTAAAAAAATAATGCAAGTTATGCTATCTTAATTATCCTAAATTACTGTCAATATGCATCCCATTTGCCAATGCATTCGACAAAGTATGCAATATAAGAAATAAAAGTACTATTTTTGAGGCCTCATTTTCAGATATTTTCATTGTAGTCGATATTTATGATTCACTATAAAAACAGGGAAGAAATAGAACTTATGCGCGAGAGTGCGCAATTGGCGTCAAAGACTTTGGGGGTAATAGCCAAAGAAGTAAAGCCAGGTGTTACGCCACTCTACCTCGATAAGTTAGCAGAAATGTTCATTCGCGACCATCAGGCAATACCTGGCTTTTTAGGGTTATATAATTTTCCCAATACACTTTGCACTTCACTCAACGAGCAAGTTGTACATGGTATACCCAACAATCGACCACTTGAGGAGGGTGATATTATTTCGATCGATTGCGGTGTTATAAAAAATGGATTCTGTGGAGATCAGGCTTTTACTTTTCCTGTGGGCAACGTAAGTGATGAAATTAAAAAACTCTTAAAAGTGACCCGGGAATGTTTGGCATTGGGTCTTGAAAAGGCAAAAGCAGGCAATAGAATAGGTGATATAGGCTTTGCCATACAATATCATGCTGAAAAACATGGCTATGGCGTTGTTCGTGAATTGGTAGGCCATGGACTTGGAAGAGCAATGCATGAAGACCCGGAGGTTCCTAATTATGGAAAAAGAGGCAAGGGGCCACTTATCAAAGAAGGATTGGTGATAGCCATAGAACCAATGATTAATTTGGGCACTAAGAAAGTAAAGCAATTGAACGATGGCTGGACGATTATTACACAAGACAAAAGGGTATCGGCACATTATGAACACAACATGGCAATAGTGGATGGCCAGCCTGATGTATTGACGACTTTTGAGTATATCGATGAGGCATTGGAAGTTTTGAATGTTTGATGCCTTTATACTGACCGTCCTCTTAAAATACTTATTCCATTTTGTTTTCATGGCTCTCAACCAGCGCCAGCCTGGGAATTAAATACTTTTGACCACTGGGTACATGGGCGCAAAGCACCCGGGTTCGTTTAGATTCCATTTTTTGAAATGCCATACCATGGAACACGAAAAAATCCCCGATTTTCAATTCTTCCAAACTGGTAGCTCCGTCCTTTACTTCATCGTAGTTACGCATGGCCATTAGCAACCTGGGGTCTGCCTGAGAAGATGCTTTAGGGTTTCGCATGTATCGTTGCAAAGGTTTAAGCACATCAATGGGAAAAACCAAATCATTTAATATGGGCAACATAAGCTTTTGAAAACTGGCTTTCCATTCGACACCATGTGGCATTACTCTTTTTTTATGCTGCTCCCGGGTGAGCAAATGCGCTACTTCGTGGATATACGTCAATAAAAATGCGTAGCAGTTTAAATTATGATTGATGGTGATGCCATGTTCTTTTGTTCTGGGATCATACCGGTAGTCGCCCAGCTTAGTATTGCGCTCTTTAGTTACTCTAAAGTGAAAAGGGTGTTCGATCCATACATCGTAGCAATAATGCACTGCATTTGCAGGTACATATCGTTCTAATATAGCAAACATTTTGGCCTTGGAAGCTTCGGTAATAATCATAATAAAAAATCCGTCGGCAATATAATATGCTTTTGAAATATTCTGTAAATGAAAGGCAGATTAATCCATTGGAAGCATGGGATTGGCTAAATCTAGATTTCTATTGATGGCCCATCCATCTACACCCATCCCTAAATCCTAAATCCTCAATTCTCAATCCTCATCAATAGAGATGGGCTAAAGCCACATCCCTATTGATATCCTATTCTATTAGCTATCAGGAAAACCTCTGTTCGTGATTTGTAATCGCGAACCCAGATAAAGGGGATTTGTAATCCCCAGAGATGCAAACACACAGATATCGAGGCACCCACGACACGTGTGCACCTTCTTTTTCAAATTATTTCAATTCATCACCCATAATGCATCATTCACATCTCAAGTCAATTTGTCTAGATTTATTACCTCAGCATTTTTATAGTACTTTTTGGTTTTGAAGAGTTTATATGGAAAAACACCTTTGCATTACAACGAACTCCCCAGTAAATTTGACAAGTCTCCAATTGACAAGACATGCAAAAAAATACAACAGCGAATCAAAAGTCCAATGGGCTAGGTGCTAAGTTTTATGGTACAGCCTTTATTATGCTCTCAGCACTTCTATTTCTCGCGGTGTCGATGGGTATTTTTTTATTTTTAGCGCGTTCAGCTTCCAAATCCGGTGTTGGTGCTCTTAAGGCCATTCATAGTGAGCAGGTGGATTTTTATGCTTATGTTGAGGCACTGCAGCAATCAATGACAAAGGCTAATCATGCGATGTTGATGTACCAAACAAGTCAAAAAGAGATATACCCGCTCCAAGCTGTTGAATCTGTAGAAAATGCCAAAAGACAATTGGCCAGATTGCATGCTATGGAGTTTGATAATATAAGTTTTGATTTTCAACAATGGTCGCCAGACTTGCATGAATATTTAAAAAAATGGCAGGTCAACTTATTGGCAAATATAGATGTTCAACCTGTGCAAACACCTGAACTTGAGCCCTCCATGGATGATGATGGCGACGACTGGATAGGTGACAGTGATATGGATGAAGAGGCGACTTCGTTTGATGATTGGGATGATGAAGCTTTGGAAGACGACAATCTGCTAATGGAGGATGAAAAGACAGAAAATGTCATAACAAAAACTAGCACATTACCCTTGAGCAAATCAGACAAAGATGCTGAAGCCATTGAAAAATTATTGTTTGAGATCACTGCAAATTTCAAAACGGCGGTACGCAAGGCTCAAGATAAAGCAGAAAATGACGTAATCGGCTCTGGATTTATATTGTTGTATTTGCTGGTGAATATCTTGATTCTGGGCATTGCGGCTTATTATTTAAAAAAATACATACAAACGCAAATAGACAAATGCAGTGATTTGCTAGGTAGAATCTCAGAGGGGGATCTGCCTGAGCAAGGCGTGACGATGCAAGGTGAATTTGGAAAAATCGAGGAAAAGAGCAATAAAATTATTGAATACCTGGCTGCATCGAGTCAGTTTGCTTCGGAAGTAGGCCAAGGGAATTTTGATATGAAAATTGAGCCTAAAAGTGAAAAAGATGTGCTGGGTAATGCCTTGATTCAGATGCGCAGGCATTTGCGTCGTATGGCCGAAGAGGACAAAATAAGGAACTGGAGCAATGAGGGTCAAGCATTATTTGCTGACTTGATTCGAAGAAACATTGATAACCTGGCACAAATGGGCGATAAAGTACTTGCCAAATTGGTTGAATATCTGAATGCGAACCAGGCCGCTATGTATATACACCGCAATGATGATGACAAAGATATTCTTGAAATGTTTTCATGCTATGCTTTTGGCCGAAAAAAGCACCTTAAGCACAAAATAGAACCTGGTGAAGGACTTGCAGGGGAGGTTTTTCTGGAAGGAAAACTCATTCACCTAAAGGACATACCAGAAGATCATTTTACCATTGGTTCTGGCCTGGGTGCATCGAAACCTTCTGAGGTTTTGATATTGCCATTAAAGGCAGAGGATCAGACAGAGGGTGTGATAGTTCTAGCTACTTGGGGCACATTTAAACCACACGAAATAGAATATGCCCAAAAACTTGCTGAAACCCTGGCCTCGTCTATAAGAACAGCCAGGATAAACGATACAACCCGGATACTGCTGGCAGAAACTCAGCAAAAGGCTGAAGAAATGAAAGCTCAGGAAGAAGAACTGAGACAAAATATGGAGGAGTTGGCAGCTACGCAGGAGCAAATGCATAGAAAAAATGAAGAAATAGAGCTGATGCTTCAAAAGTCGGCTGATAAGGAAAAAGAGATGGATGAATTCAGGGGCATGCTTATGGATGTACTGAATGAATTGCCACAGAAGATTTTTGTGAAAGATCCCGAAGGTAAAATACTATTGGCCAATAAAAAAGTAGCCGATACCCATAGTATGTCGGCCGAAGCACTTATCGGTAAAAGCGACTTTGATTTTGTAGATGAAGCCACGGCTCGACAATGGCATGCACAAGAACTGGAAATCATTGAGAATGGGGAAGAGCGATACGTTTTTGATGAAAAAATAGGTGGCAAAGTGAAGAAATTAGAATCAATCAAAAAACCATTCTTTATAAAAACTATCAAGAAAATCGGGCTTTTGGGCATACAACGTGAGTT
>DAIQNU010000020.1:0-13023 GCA_036788235.1 Cyclobacteriaceae bacterium | reverse complement strand
AAGGTCAAAGGTCAAAGCTTGCCTGCCGAAAGGCAGGGTGAAAGCTGAAAGCTCAAAGCTGAAAGCTGAAAGGTTGGAGCTTATAGGGTTGCATTGAGTTGCTGAGGTGGAAGAGAAAGCTCGTAGCCGCCTTTGCCGGCAGGCTCATAGCCTTGAAAGGGCGATATCTCACAACGATGGGTGCAGCCCATCGTTTGTAGCGACAAATGGAAGCACGCGACACGCGGCCTTTGCCGGCAGGCTGGAAGCTCCAAGGTTACACACACAATCACACAATCACGCAACCCGCATTACGATTCACGCTTTACGCATCACGCTTTACGCATCACGCTTTACGCATCCCGCATTAAAAAAGCCCGGAAAGAAATTCTGTCCAGGCTTAATTAATAAATCACCAATTGTAAATTTATATATCACTATTTATTTTCCATCATGATCTTTAGGTCGGTGATGGTATTATCGTCTTTGATTTTTTCTAACTGCGAAATATCATAGTTCCTTTGATCAAGTGCATAAAATTCATGCTCGTAGTAAAGAAAGTACTTTTTGCCATTTGGTGTATTGATTTCCAATATCTCATACGGGCCTTGATCAAATTCGCCATACAAGAACAATTTACTTCCATAAAAACGGTAGTGGAAGTTTTTCCTGTGTGCTTTTATCATTTCGACGGTTACCTTCTCAGGTGCTCTATCAAATGAACTTGTAGGCATCTCAGCGGAGTTATCTACAGGTTCAACATCTTTTGCATTGTCGGCAATACCCATATCAGGCAGTACAATGTGCGGTTGAGTCAATACGCGCTTTGGCAATACTAAAGGACTTGCATTAGCTTCTAACTCGGCTTCTTTCGGACTTGATGGTGTTTCAACCTCAATGGCTTCAATTTCGACAGGTGTAGGTATTGCAAAGGATCTGGGTTTGGAAGGGATGAATGAATCTTCATAAACCAACGTTTGCTCCGATGGTAAGTCAACCAGTTTGATTGGCCTGGTGCCATCTGTAGAAAAATATAAATAAGTCGCAACCCCAACAATAGCGGTGAATGAACTTATAGCAGCTATTTTGAATCCAGGAGTGAAAAACCAGAATGGCTCAGGAACGTGAATTTGTGCAAGCTTGCTTTTTAACTCGGTTCTTCTAAGCTGTTTGATCGCCTCAATCATATCCTTTTGCATATGATATTCCTCCTGCAACAGCGGATCAGTTATGAGCTGACTCTCGAAATCGAGTCGCTCAATATCAGGCAGCTCCCCCTCAAGGTAGCGGCTAACTAAATTTTCGATTTTGTGATGGTTTGCCATGCTTTAATCCAGAAAATCACTTTTTGTGTACTTAGACCTGATTAATTCATACAACCGCTGTTTGCATTTGTATTTTTTTGTTTTGGCGGTATCGGTGTTGCTGTAGCCCAATTTTTCAGCTATCTCCGACATCGGTAATCCGTCAAAATAATGATAGGTTAATATTTTTTTACAAGTATCACCTAACTCGTCTATACATTCAGTTACAATTTTTAACCGCTCCTCTTCTTCATTCTTAATGAAGACCTCTCCATCTTTTTCCTCATGCGAGAGCCGGCTTTTTCTATCAAGTTCTTTTCTCCAAAGATTCAAACAAATACTATAGATATAGGTACTTATTTTCGAACTCAAAACCAGATTGCCACTGGTTGCTTTTTGCCAAAAAACGACCAAGGCATCTTGAAATACATCTTTCGCCTCATCTTCTGAACCGTTGTTCCGAAGTATCATCCTTGTCATCATCCTGTAATACTTTTTATACAGGTATTCGAGGGCTTTTTCGTCGCCTTGGCTGATCTTAGCTAATATTTCGCTGTCTCTCATGCCCTCATTTGGTTAATACGCTTAGTAAACTATTAGTAACCAGTTGAATGAATTTTATTTAAACAACCAACCTAACGAAATCCGTTTGGCTGTGTTATACCCATTTTACAACCTGTTTATCTGCAATAATAAATACATTATCTTCAATATCATATGTTATTTCGGCACTACCTGTGAATATGCCAAACGCGGGTAAGATTCCGACTGATTTTCCAAAATAAAAGCACGGCAACCTATAGCTTTGTTTGGCGGGCAATTTAATCCTGACAGATGGATGTATATGTCCGCAAATATTGAAATGCTGTTGATTTTCAAGGGGCTTATGACTAAAAACGAACGGTTTGCATATGTAGTTGCCCTTGACAAGATTCAGATTTTTGTAATAATCACTTTCTAAAATATCGTGATTGCCAATTATAAGTTTGCAATCAATGTGTTTATGCTGTTGTACCCACCTATCAAATGGTTCCCAGGCACTGTTTATTTGGCTATGAAACAGGTCTCCCAAAAACAATATTTGATTCGGTTTATACAATTCTACTAGGGCATCGAGCCTATAATAGTCGTCGGCATGTAAATCTTCCGGCACTGCAATACCAGATTTTCGAAAGTGCTCCACTTTACCCAAGTGCATGTCGGCTATCCATAGCGAACGGTTTTCATGCCAATACACTGCCTTAAATGCATGAAGACTTAGGTTTTGCTGAAGGAATTTGAAAGTGATAATCTGCACGAATGGTAATAGTATTAAATTAAACCTTTTTCAATATCCTAAGTTTAAAAAAATATTTATTACAATCGAAAAAAAGAATTTGTCAGTTTACTAGTCTACAAAAAAATTAAGGATGAAGTATTTACTATTTTTATTGATCATGAGCGGAGTTTCGTTTCAAACTTTGGCAAAATCAAACCCAGATGCCATAGTAGGCACTTGGCTTACCGATGAGAAAAATGCCAAAATTGAAATTTACAAAGAAGGAAATAAATACCACGGAAAAATAGTTTGGCTCGAAGACAGTCCAGAAGAATTACTTGATACAGAAAATCCTGATCCAAAACTTAGAAATCGCCCCTTGTTTGGACTAAAACTACTTGAGGGTTTTGAATATGAGGGAGGTGAATGGAAAAATGGCGAAATATATGATCCCCAAAGTGGAAAAACCTATGCTTGCTATATAAAGCTAAATAAACCAGATCAATTGTATGTAAGAGGTTACATTGGCGTTTCTCTTTTGGGTCGTACCAGCTACTGGGATAAGGTTGATTGATTAATAAAAGATGATAGTGCTTCTTTAGGATTGGTCGTATGTTTTAATAATAATGCACTTAATCAGACCTCCAAGCCTTAATAGTGTAGAAATAGCGTAGTGAATGTACCAACCTGAGTGTATCGAATAAATGCCAGCTTGGGCTAGTCAGTATAAAACAGCCCTCAGATTTGATGCTGAAGTACAAAGGTGCTCAGTCAATTCACTAAAATTAAATTTTAACAGTGCTTATATCCATTCAATTGAGCGTCAGGAATGTTCTGGCCATTGATAGGCTTGCGGAGCCGCCAAAGACCGAAATGGGTTGCGCGACGGGCGGCTTTGGCGCGGTAGGCCTTGTGTGGCTGGCATTGGGGTAGGGTATGCGGGTATACTAAAGACATGCAGTTATTACCTATCGGTATGCAGGCATTCCTATCGGTATACAGGCATTCCTATCGGTATGCAGGCATTCCTAACGGCATGCAGGCATACCTAACGGTTTACAGGCATACCTATCGGCATGCAGGCAGTATCAATAAAACTATGGTGATTTTCAGCAGATGCTGCATAAATTATTAACTTTGACTGCACCCCATTAGAATATGTTATGTCTATTTTGAAAAGTCTTTACCGGCAACCAATGTCTATGCTTACCGATTTGTATCAGCTTACCATGGCCTATGGATATTGGAAATCGGGGATGGCGAATCACGAAAGTGTTTTTAATTTATTTTTCAGAAAAAATCCTTTTGGAGGTGGCTATACAATAGCATGTGGCCTTGAATATGTATTGGAATTTTTGGAGAATTTCAACTTTACCAGCAGCGATCTTAACTATCTGGCTACACTAAAAGGCCACGATGGCTCTCCAATGTTTGAAGAAGCTTTTTTGAAATATCTTGAGCAACTTCGTTTTAGTTGTGATGTTTTTGCCATGCCGGAAGGCACCGCAGCTTTTCCTCATGAGCCTTTGCTCCGAATAAAAGGCCCCATTATAGAAGCGCAGTTGATCGAAACGCCGCTATTAAATATGATCAATTTTCAAACCCTGGTAGCGACCAAGGCCAATAGAATTTACAATGCCTGTGAAGGTGCTCCGGTCATGGAATTTGGTTTGCGCAGGGCGCAGGGTATAGATGGTGCGCTGGCAGCTAGCCGTGCAGCATACATTGGAGGCTGCACCACCACGAGCAATGTAGAAGCCGGCAAGCTTTTCGGAATACCACTTAGTGGCACTCATGCACATAGCTGGGTTATGACTTTCGACGATGAGCAAACAGCTTTTGATACCTATGCCGATGCTATGCCCAATAACTGTATACTTTTGGTAGATACTTACAATGTATTGGATGGTGTGAAGCGTGCCATTAAAACAGGGTTGCGGCTGAAGGAAGAAGGAAAAAAATTGTTGGCTATACGTATAGACTCAGGCGATTTGGCTTATTTGAGTCGGCAAGCCAGGCTTATGCTCGACGAGGCCGGTCTTCAGGAAACTCAAATTGTTGCCAGCAATGACCTGGACGAGCACATTGTAAAAAGCTTGAAAAATCAACATGCCAGTATTGACTTGTGGGGAATCGGAACGAAATTGATCACTGCATTTGATCAGCCTGCACTTGGTGGGGTATATAAATTGGCCGCTTTAAAAAATGAAGAAGGGGTTTGGGAACATAAAATTAAACTGTCTGAACAGTCTTTAAAAATCAATATTCCGGGAATGTTGCAAGTCAGACGCTTTAGCCAAGGCAAAGAAGCTCGTGCAGATATGATTTTTGATGAAAACTTTCCGCCCCAAAATCAATGCCTGATTGTAGATCCACAAGATAGTACCAAAAGAAAAAAGATAAATCAGCAAGAATATGAAACTAAAGATCTGCTCGTTCCGGTTATAAAGGAAGGAAAGCGTATATATAAATCGCCAGCGATTCAGCAAATACGTGAATTCGCTTTAGTGCAAATGCAAGGCATTCATGAAAGTATCAAGCGTTTTGAGTATCCACACTTCTACGTGACCGGGCTAGAAATGGGGCTTCATAAGCGCCGCGAGTCGCTTATACTTGAACTTCGAAATAGAAAATCATGACTTCCAGTGTATTCTTTTTTTTGGTTCTACTGCTATTTTAATGGACACACTCTTAAATAAGTCGATTGAAGTGTTTCACATTCTACTAAATGTCCTAGCCGAATTCGTGGTAGTACCATTTTTTTAGTGAAATCAACTCAACCAAATTAACAATGAAAAAAGCTCTTATAATAGTAGATGTTCAAAATGATTTTTTACCAGGTGGCGCTTTGGCTGTTGATGATGGCGATGCCATAATTCCGGTAATTAATCGCATTCAAAAAGAATTTGATATAATAGCAGCTACTCAAGATTGGCATCCGTCCAATCATGGTAGTTTTGCAGTAAACCATCCGGGAAAAAATCCTGGAGATACCATCGAGCTTGCCGGGCTGCCTCAAATACTATGGCCTGTGCATTGTGTGCAAGATTCTGATGGGGCTGCTTTTGATGTAAGGCTTGATACTAGCCGGATAAAAAGAGTGTTTCGAAAAGGCACTGATAATGAAATAGATAGCTACAGTGGATTCTTTGACAATGGTCACAGAAAAGATACCGGACTGGCAGATTGGCTAAAGGAACAAAGTGTAGATACAGTGTATATTGCCGGGCTTGCAGCTGATTATTGTGTAAAATTCACTGCATTGGATGCCGTTGATGTTGGCTTCAAAACGTACTTATATAAAAATGCAACCAAAGCGGTAAACCTGCAACCCGACGATTTCGATAAAGCAATACATGAAATGGTGGCTGCAGGCGTACAAATGGTTTGATTTTTTTTTAAATTTTGCTTTCAACTATAAACGGCTAATAAGCAAATGATAAAGGCCAACCGTTGATTTTTCAGAATTCTCCAGATTGTATGCATGTAAATTTAATTGTGGTAACCGGACCTACGGCAAGTGGAAAAACGAGCTTTGCTGCGCATTTGGCAAATAGTTTAAAGGGTGAGATCATCAGTGCCGACTCACGGCAAGTATATCGTGAAATGAACATCGGTACGGGTAAAGATTTGCAGGATTACTTGGTAAATGGTCGAAAAATTCCCTGTCATTTGATCGACATCAAACCTCCTGGTTACAAATACAATGTTTTTGAATTTCAACAAGACTTTATTGCTGCATTTGAAGCACTTCAAAAAAGTAATATCATGCCCATATTGGCGGGGGGCACTGGCATGTACATCGAGTCGGTTCTGCAAGGTTACAAACTGGTAAGTGTGCCCATAAATCAGGCGCTACGAGATATGCTCGTAACTAAACCAATGGAAGAATTGGTGGCAATGCTTCAAAATTTGCATCCGGACTTGCATAACAGCACTGATACCCAACATAAAAAGCGCACTATTCGGGCGATTGAAATTGCCACTTATTATCAAGAAAACAAGATCAACGATAAAGCTCTGTATTTTCCCGAACTCAGACCATTGATATTAGGAGTGAAATTCGATCGCGAAGCACGCCGACAGAGAATAAGCGAGAGATTGAAAGCAAGGCTTGCCGAAGGAATGATAGAAGAGGTAGAGGAACTATTAAAAAAGGTGCCGGCTGAAGACCTTATTTTCTATGGATTGGAGTACAAATTTGTTACCCTATACCTCCGCAATGAAATCAGCTATGATGAAATGTATAAAGGTTTGGAAGTAGCTATTCATCAATTTGCCAAAAGACAAATGACCTGGTTTAGAAAAATGGAGCGTGAAGGAACACAAATACATTGGCTGGAAGGAGCTATGCCAATGGACGAAAAAATAGTACAAGCACATATGCTTTTGGAACAATATAATTCCCAAAACCAATAGTGTTTTTTGGGTAGTTCTTTTACCATTCAAATGATTAATTCGTATATTGAAACATAAATGACTCGTTTGAATCAGGCGAAAAAGAAAATAATTCAAGCGCTATGCAAGACTATTCCACACCACCAGCAGAAATTTCTCAGGTTAGCGATCTTGATCTTTCAGCCACATATTCCTATGCCCATTACTTAAAATGGACTTTTGATGAGAGGATGGAGCTGATTAAAGGCAAGGTTTTTACCATGAGCCCAGGACCTGCAAGAATGCACCAAAAAATATCAAGAGAAATTTCAAGAGTTCTATCCAACTTCTTGCATAAAAAAAAATGCGAAGTCTATACCGCTCCCTTTGATGTACGTCTTCCTAATAAAAGCAAAGCCGATGAGGACATATTTACGGTGGTACAACCCGATATTTTTGTGGTCTGCGATGAGCATAAACTCGATAATCGAGGTTGCATTGGCGCACCTGATATTGTGGTGGAAATACTTTCGCCCGGAAATAATAAAAAAGATTTGAAAATTAAATTCGAGGTATACGAAGAATCGGGAGTAAAGGAATATTGGATCGTATCGCCAGAAAATCAAACTTTGCTGCAAAATGTACGAAATGAGGCCGGCAAGTTTCAGGCATTGAGGCTACAGACTTTAGGCGATACAGTTACTACCCCCATTTTGCCTGGTTTTAGTATGGCACTCAGTGAGATTTTTTTTGATTAAAACGCAATGCAAGACTATTCCACACCACCAGCAGAAATCTCTCAGGTTAGCGATCTTGATCTGACAGCCACATATTCCTATGCCCATTACTTAAAATGGACTTTTGATGAGAGAATGGAGCTGATTAAGGGTAAGGTTTTTACCATGAGCCCAGGACCTGCAAGAATGCACCAAAAAATATCAAGAGAAATTTCATTCGTCCTTCATAGTTTTTTGAAAAATAAAAAATGCGAAGTATACACAGCTCCATTCGATGTGCGGTTTCCTAAAAAAAGCTTGGCTGATGAAGATATTTTCACAGTAGTACAACCTGATTTATGTGTGATCTGCGATAAGCATAAACTCGATGAGCGGGGTTGCATTGGCGCACCTGATATAGTGGTGGAAATACTTTCGCCCGGAAATAATAAGAAAGAGCTAAAGAATAAATTCGAAGTCTATGAAGAATCGGGTGTGAAAGAATACTGGATCGTATCGCCAGAAAATCAAACATTGCTACAAAATGTGCGGAATGAGGCAGGTAAATTTCAGGCATCGAGACTACAAACACTGGGTGATACAGTTACTACGCCCATTTTGCCAGGGTTTGCTTTAAATCTTGATGAAGTTTTCGCCGAATAAGTTTTTTTTGTTCTTAATTCTGTTTATGCCCTCTCAACTGTAGATATCAGGAAACTTTTTAGGATTTGCTTCATGCATCATTTCGTAAGCAGCATCAAATATATCCTCAGGGTTTGGTTTAGAAAAATAATCGCCATCCGAGCCATAGGCTGTTCTGTGTTCCTTAGCTGATATAGCAATAGGTTTGGTGTCCAGATATTGAAAAGCTTCCTGCTCGTGAATTACTTGTTGCATCATATATGCCGAGGCACCACCTGGTACATCTTCATCTGCAAAAATTACCCTTCCTGTTTTCTTTACTGATGCGGCAATCATGTGGCCTACATCAAAAGGCAACAATGATTGAACATCAATTACCTCCATAGATATACCTATTTCATTAAGTTGTGTAGCAGCTTCCATGGCTATACGGCACATTGACCCATAGGTAACTATGGTAATATCGCGGCCCTCACGTAAAATTTCTGGTATACCAAGCGGCACTTTTAATTTATCGATGTTCGATGGCATGCGCTCCTTAAGTCTATACCCATTGAGCGATTCTATGATTAATGCGGCATCATCCGATTCGAGCATTGTATTGTAAAAGCCTGCTGCTTGAGTCATGTTCCTCGGTACGAGAAGATATATGCCCCGGAGACTTCCCAGTAACATACTTATTGGCGAGCCGGCATGCCAAACACCTTCAAGTCTGTGCCCTCTGGTTCTAATTATTAAGGGAGCTTTTTGGCCACCTTTGGTTCGATATTGCAATGATGCCAGGTCGTCTGTCAAAGTTTGCAAGGCATAAGACACATAATCGAGGTATTGGATTTCGGCTATGGGTCGCATACCACGTATGGCTAAGCCAATTCCCTGACCTATAATACTTGCTTCCCGAATACCTGTATCGCTAATTCTAATTTCACCAAATTTCTTTTGCAGACCCGCAAAACCCTGATTCACATCTCCAATTTTGCCTAAATCTTCGCCAAAAGCTACCACTTTTGGGTCTCGTGCAAATGCTGCATCGAAACAAGCCTGCAATACTTCTCTGCCATCTACTATAGTTGATTCTTGCGAATATTCAGCTTGGCATGCCGCCACGTAAATAGCTGCTTTGGCAGATTCGCTGTATACATGCGAATTGTAATCTTCGTGATTGCGTTGTGCCCGATCTTTTAAGAAAGACAGCATTTTTTCTTTGGACTTGCTTTCAAAACCTCGAACATGTCGCAAAGATTTTTTGATAGCTTTAGTGCACTCGTGCTTGTAAGGATGCGGCTCTTTTATAAGATTCTCTCTGATTTCTCTTATGGCGTTAATGTTGGCATGTTCAGCAGCAAACTGGTCTAAAAGCACCAACGTTTTCTTTTTGTTGCGTTGCAGAACTTCGGTATAAGCTTTCCATGCAGTGTTTTTTGCAGTTAGCACATAGGCTTCCGCTTCTTTATCTATGGCATTCAACTGGCTTTCAGAAGCAATTTCGTTTTCCAGAATCCATTCTCGCATTTTAAGCATGCAATCGTGAGATTTTTCCCAATCCAGGCGTTTTTTTGGTTTGTATCGCTCATGAGAGCCCGAAGTAGAATGTCCTTGAGGCTGTGTAAGTTCGACGACATGTATAATTGAGGGGACATGCGATTCTCGGGCAATCCGGGTAGCTTTTTCAAATACCTCTACCATTTGCTGATAATCCCAACCTTTTACTTGGTATAAATCCAGCCCTTTTTCTGTGTCGTTGCGCTGAAATCCCGATAGTGCTTTGTATATATCTGATTTTGTAATCTGTAACTCATTGGTAACCGAAATGCCATATTCATCATCCCATACCGCTGTTACCATAGGGATTTGCAAGACCCCTGCGGCATTTATGGCTTCCAAAAATAACCCTTCGGCAGTTGCGGCATTGCCTATGGTGCCTAAAGCCACCTCATTGCCATTTAGAGAAAAGTCATCGAATTGATGTAATTCCTGATTTTGACGGTAGAGCTTGGAGGCATAGGCTAAACCTACTAAACGAGGCATTTGACCACTGGTTGGAGAAATATCAGAAGATACATTAAATGCATCGACTTGCCTGATCCAATTGCCTTTGTCATCTACAAAACGCGTGGCAAAATGCGCATTCATCTGTCTACCGGCTGAGCTTGGTTCAGCATTTACATCTGTATGTGCATAGAGTTGAGCAAAAAATTCCTGAACTGATAATATCCCAAGGGCAAACATAAATGTTTGATCTCGATAGTAGCCCGATCTGAAATCTCCTTTTCGAAATGCCCTGGCCATAGCTAGTTGAGCTATTTCCTTCCCGTCTCCAAAAATACCAAACTTAGCTTTTCCAAGAAATACTTCCTTACGCCCTATCAGACTTGTGTGCCTGCTAATCTGCGCAATTTTGTAATCACTGAGTATTTCACCAACTGGTATTGTTATTTCCTTTTCTATCTTGAGTGTATTCACAAGGCTCAGTTAAAGGTTTACTATTTCTTACGATTTAAAGATTAGCAGCTAAGCAAATCTAAGAAAAAAAATTCCCTCAAAAAAAATCCCGATGCTCAGGATGTCCCTTTCTATGCTTATTCGTCACCTTATCAACATCTAAAATCAGAAAATAATTCCATAAATATCGTCAAGTTTAATACAATATTCTTGATGAATGGAAAAATACCATATAACCAATTGAAATTTCCCCATCACGACAAATGTAAAAATTGTACAATTTAAATTTCAATATTAAATTACTTATTTGGCAAATATTATTTAAATGAGCCAATTTTAATTTTAAAATATTGGCAATGCATTGAAAATTTTAATCAAAATTTCTCTTCAAACAATCATAAATAGTACCTTGTTAATGGTTCATAGATTACCTTTGCATATTAATTACTTCTAAAAATAATTCAAAATGATCATAGGGGTTCCAACTGAAATCAAAAATAATGAAAATCGTGTAGCACTTACGCCAGCAGGCGCAAAAGAGCTAAGTAAGCATGGTCATAAGGTTTACATTCAACAAGGTGCTGGGGCCAGCAGTGGTTTCTCGGACGAATTGTATGAAACAGCGGATGCCACTATATTGCCTACCATTGAGGCTGTATACGACGCAGCCGAAATGATTATTAAAGTAAAAGAACCCATTGAAAGTGAGTATGAATTGATAAAGGAGGGTCAGCTGCTTTTTACCTATTTTCACTTTGCTTCATATGAACCACTTACTCTGGCGATGCTCAAACAAAAAGCCACATGCCTTGCCTATGAAACGGTTGAAAGAGCAGACGGAAGCTTACCTTTGCTCATACCCATGTCTGAAGTTGCAGGTAGAATGGCCGTACAGCAAGGCGCAAAATACTTAGAAAAACCAATGAAGGGTAGGGGTATCTTGTTAGGTGGAGTGCCTGGTGTAAATCCGGCGAAAGTTTTGATTTTAGGGGGTGGCGTAGTAGGAACACAAGCTGCAAAAATGGCTGCCGGTCTTGGTGCTGATGTGACTATTATGGATTTAAGTTTGCCCCGACTTCGGTATCTTGCCGACATTATGCCTGCCAATGTTACTACCCTAATGTCCAATGAATTTAATATCAGAGAGCTGTTGCCAACACATGACTTGATCGTTGGCGCTGTGCTCATACCCGGTGCAAAAGCTCCACACCTGATCACCAGAGATATGCTCAAAGAAATGCGGGCGGGCACTGTCCTTGTAGATGTAGCTGTAGACCAGGGCGGATGTATTGAAACATGTAAACCAACCACACACGAAAATCCCATTTATATAATTGATGATGTGATTCACTATTGTGTAGCCAATATGCCTGGTGCTGTACCTTACACATCTACCTTGGCCCTGACCAACGCTACACTGCCATATGTGATTCAATTAGCCAATAAAGGTTGGAAAAAAGCTTGCATAGATAATGCAGAACTGAGAAAAGGCCTTAATATGATCAATGGAAATATTGTGTATAAAGCTGTGGCTGAATCATTCGATTTACCAAGTAAAGATGTGCTTGAATTTTTGAACTAATTCGAAAAGACTGTGTACTTAGAGGAATAATAATGCTAACTTATACATTCAGAAGCAAAAAGGTAAAAGTATAAAAAGGCTCGGTGGGGAATTTCAAGATCAATTGAATAATTGCTCAGCAGCGTTTTGTTTTACACAAAAAAATTGGAGTTTAATATTTAATAAAATGAAACAGGTTACATTAAAAATTCCCGATAATAAGTATTCCTTCTTCATGGAATTAGTTAAAAACCTAGGATTAGAAAGTGTTAGGGAGAATAGCCCAGACTCTGATATAGAAAGTAAAGTTACCGTAGCATCTTTACGAGGAAAACTAGGCTTAAGTAAAGATCAATATAAAAACTTTCATCAATCACTAAATGATAGCCGCAACGAATGGAGCAGGAATATTTGATCGACACTAATGCCGTTATCGATTATCTGGATAATAAACTCCCTAAACATGGTTCAGATCTAATTGAAGGTATCACAACTCGAATTTCTGTAATCACTAGAATTGAACTCCTGGTTTGGATAAATGCCACAACAGAGCAGACGCATATTTTACAACAATTTGTAAACGTCTCGCTTGTTTATAATCTTGATGAACCAGTAATTGTAGTTGCAATACATTTACGTAAAACTTACAAAATAAAACTTCCTGATGCTATTATTGCGGCCACAGCTTTAATACATAACTTTACATTAATCACAAGAAATGTAGACGATTTTAAAAATATTGAC
>DAIQNU010000019.1:0-19023 GCA_036788235.1 Cyclobacteriaceae bacterium | reverse complement strand
ACAAGATCTATTGTACTTATTAGTGCTTACAATCAAGATGATGCTTACAACAGCCGAAGTAATTGGCATTCCATAAGCGATGAATGTCATCGTTTTTTTGCTGCCATGGGCATCGATCCGGTCATGTACTACTATCTTGAAGATGTTTTTGCCGGGGCTGAAGTTTCTAAAGGAATAGCAGCGGAAATTCAAAAACGGGAAATTGCCAACCTTATTTTCATAGATAAATCTAAAAAATCTGGCAGAGATTTTTACATAATTGCCGTAACTACTTTTAATGGCAAAGAGACTTTCGCAGATGCCGGGCAAGAAGCATGGTATATTGATGGGGAGTCACTTACTGGTATGATGCGACCTATGGCTAGAAGAATTGAGTCAAATTCAGGGCGCAAGGAAAATCTGCTTATTATTGAAAGACCCGAGTATTTCAGACCTTCTGGCATGATTAGGGCTCGAAGAAACGAAACTTATATGATTGATCTTCGCATTGAAAATATTGCCATTTCCGAAACATTGCTAGGCGACAAAACGAAGGCGGATGCATCATCAAGTACTGATAAAGAACCAGATACGGAAATTGAAATCATTTTTTCGAAGTATCCTTATAAGCACGGGTATGTGGATTTGAATCTTTCTGATGAGGAGCTGCGAAGGAGAGGGTTTCAGTACAAACTAATGCAAATACACACTGCCAATAGTCAGGCGAGAAAATTTCTGAATTACAAAGATAAAGGTGACGAAAAGGCTTTTACAACACATCAACTGCAGGCCGATGGTACCATTTCAAAAAAGGATTTACCAGCTAATGCCACCATCTATAAGTATTATGTAAAACATATATATACCGGAGATGTATATTTAGGTGAATTCTGGGATGCAGCAACTACCTGGCAAGAAGCTTTAAATAATTATCTGGATTTTACCATTAAGGCACTTGAGAGAAAGTAAAGTGAAGAATTTTACCTTGGTGATTTTGTGCATTTTGACTTTTGAGTCAGAAACAAATGTGGTATTTCCACAATTAATGCAAAGCGTAAAGCAACCGTCTTTGCATTAAAGAAATCATTCTTTAACAAATTACTGAAAAAGCCCTTAACTTTGGAGCTGATTTAAAATGAAATTGCATTAAAATGAGTGTAATAACCAAGACGATCGCCAAAATATTTGGTACAAAATCGCAAAGAGATATAAAAGATATTTTGCCCTACGTAGACAAAACCAATGCAGAATACGGCAAGTTAACTGGCATTTCCAATGACGAACTAAGAGCAAAAACACAAGAGGTAAAAGACATTATAAGTGACCGTCTTAAAAGTATTGATGATCAACTAGCTGAATTACATCAATCAGTGATTGACAATACGGAAATGGGATTGCAGGAGAAAGAAGAAGTTTTTAGTCGGGTCGACAAACTAGAAGAAGATAGAAACAAAGAGTTGGAGGTGATACTCATGGATGTATTGCCGCTTTCTTTTGCTATTGTCAAAGAAACTGCACGAAGGTTCAAAGAAAATGAGGCCATTGAAGTAACTGCATCGCACTACGATCGCGAGTTGGCCAAAGATCATCAAAATGTAAAAATTGAAGGCGATAAAGCATTTTGGCAAAGTCAGTGGTTGGCTGCAGGCAATTTGGTCAAATGGGACATGCTACACTATGATGTGCAGCTCATCGGTGGCATAGTACTACATCAGGGAAAAATAGCCGAAATGGCTACGGGCGAAGGAAAAACTTTGGTAGCTACTTTGCCAGCCTTTCTCAATGCCTTGGCAGGTAGAGGGGTGCATATTGTCACTGTAAATGATTACCTGGCTCGCCGCGACTCCGAATGGATGGCGCCAATATTTCAATTTCACGGGCTTAAAATTGACTGTATTGATAAACATCAGCCCAACTCGGAATTTAGAAGAAAAGCTTACCTGGCAGACATTACCTATGGCACCAACAATGAGTTTGGTTTTGACTATCTCAGAGATAATATGTCGCGCGAGACAGAAGAGCTAGTTCAACGCAAGCACCATTATGCCATGGTCGATGAAGTTGACTCAGTACTCATAGATGACGCCCGTACACCACTTATAATATCTGGCCCTGTACCAAGGGGCGATGAGCATCAATTTTATGAATTGAAACCTCGAGTAAACAAATTGGTAGAGGCACAACGTAAGTTAGTATCACAATACTTGACTGATGCAAAAAAGGCACTGAAAGATGGTAATGATCGTGATGGAGGATTATCACTTTTTCGTGCTTATCGTGGTTTGCCAAAACACAAGCCATTGATCAAGTTTTTGAGCGAAATGGGTATGAAGCAAATTCTGCAAAAAACAGAGTCTTATTACCTCGCAGAAAATCAGAAATTCATGCCTGAAGCTGACGAGCCGCTGTATTTTACCATAGATGAAAAAAACAACAGCATAGAGCTCACAGAAAGAGGTATTGATCTTATAACCGGTGAAGGCGAAGATGAGAAGTTTTTCATAATGCCTGATATAGGTATAGAACTTGCAACCCTTGAAAACAGTTCCGAGTATTCCGATGAAGATAAACTCAAGAAGAAGGAGGAGATCATTTCGGAATATACCACCAAATCGGAAAGGATACACACGGTAAACCAGCTTCTAAAAGCCTACTGTTTGTTTGAACGAGATACTGAATATATTATAGTAGACAGCAAAGTAAAAATAGTAGATGAGCAAACAGGCCGGGTTATGGAAGGTCGCCGGTATTCTGACGGATTGCACCAGGCAATAGAGGCTAAAGAAAATGTAAAAGTAGAAGATGCCACCCAAACCTATGCCACGGTTACACTCCAAAATTACTTCAGAATGTACCATAAGCTTGCCGGCATGACTGGTACAGCCGAAACTGAAGCTGGCGAGTTTTGGGAAATATACAAGCTTGATGTGGTGGTAATTCCTACCAACCGACCTATAACCCGTGACGACCGCGAAGACAAAGTGTACAAAACCATGCGCGAAAAATTCAATGCCGTGGTTGATGAAATTGTAGAGCTCACACAAGCAGGCAGACCTGTACTGGTAGGTACTACTTCTGTTGAAATTTCAGAATTGCTCAGCCGCATGCTACAAATGCGAAAATTGAAGCATCAAGTACTTAATGCCAAACAACATCAGCGCGAAGCAGAAGTTGTACAAGAAGCAGGTAAGTCTGGAACCATCACCATTGCTACAAACATGGCTGGTCGTGGTACAGACATAAAGCTTTCACCAGAATCCAAGCAATCAGGCGGTCTGGCGATAATAGGAACAGAAAGACATGAATCTCGAAGGGTCGACAGGCAGTTGAGAGGTCGGTCTGGTCGTCAGGGAGATCCGGGAAGTACGCAGTTTTTTGTCTCGCTCGAAGACAACCTGATGCGTATGTTTGGTTCTGATAGGATAGCCAAACTCATGGATCGCATGGGACTACAAGAAGGAGAAGTTATTCAGCATTCCATGATTTCAAAATCCATAGAGCGCGCACAGAAAAAAGTAGAAGAAAATAACTTTTCCATAAGAAAGCGACTCCTTGAGTACGATAACGTGATGAACTCTCAGCGAGAGGTAATATACGGTAGAAGGAAAAATGCCTTGTCGGGAGAACGTTTACAACTTGATATTTCGAATATGATGTTCGATACCTGCGAAGAAATAGCCGTGGGTTCGAAGCAATCGGAAGATTTTGATGGTTTCAAGCTTAATATAATCAGCACTCTTGGCTTTGATTTCAAGATTGACAAGGAGACTTTTCAGAAGTTGCCGGAAGCAAACCTTACCCAAGATTTATATAAGGCCGCTGAAGACCATTACAGAACCAAAAATGCAATGATTTCGGAAAGAGCCTTTCCGATTTTTAAAGATATAGATCGAAATAAAGGTGCAACTGTAGTAGATGTATTGGTGCCTTTTACCGATGGGAAAAAACAAATTGGCGTTGCTACCAACCTCAGGAAAAACATAGAAAACAAGTGTAAAGAACTTACCCTGTCACTCGAAAAAATGGCAACCCTTGCTATTATCGATATGGTTTGGAAGGAACACTTAAGAGAAATGGATGATTTGAAGCAATCAGTTCAAAATGCTGTATATGAACAGAAAGACCCACTTTTGATCTATAAATTTGAAGCATTTGGTTTGTTTAAACGCCTTATTTCTAAAGTAAATGAGGATACCATTTCGTTTTTAAGTAAAGCGGATTTGCCAGTGCAAAAATCTGATGAAGTAAAAGAAGCAACTAAAAACAGACGACAAACTCGCAACAATTACAGCGAGTCTAAGGAAGAATCCAGATCATTGCTAAGCGGAGGTGGTCAGCAATCACCAGATACACGCAACCGCCCTCCAGCAGAAAAACAAATGCCTGTGAGGGTCGAAAATGTAGTAGGTAGAAACGATCGTGTAAGTGTGCAATATGCAGATGGTACGGTAAAAAAAGATGTAAAATACAAGACTGTCGAAGACGACATCGTTAATAACAGGTGTGTTCTTATTGAAGAAAATGGAAAGAAGTAAAAGCATCATGAAAAGATTGATTTTAGAAAAACTGTTAGCCGTTTTTCTATTGGTCGGATATTTATTTTTGCACCAGGCCTGCGCTCCAAAAGCCAGTAAATCTGCATCTGGTGATTATACAGAAGATTTATCTGGATATAGACCAATTACTCCAACCTTCGAGTTGCCTGAAAAAGCAGATACGAAAGGATCCAAAGAAACAAATCGGGAACCTGTTACGCCTTCAAATGATGTAACCAGGCAAATCAATTACTACCTTGACACATTGGCGAACGGAAGTATAGAAAATTGGATGGAAGTTTATTCCATTCAAATTTACTCAGGGGGTAACAGGGAAGAAGGAAACAAAGCTCGCCAAAAAGTTTATCAGATTTTGCCTGATGCCAATCCGCAACTTATCTACATGCCACCAAATTACCGGGTAAGAATAGGTCGCTATGCTGATAGACTGGAGGCCAATCCACATCTGATAAAGCTCAAAAGGGATTTTCCAGCTGCATTGCTTGTGCCTGAGCGTGTAAAGATCAAATAATCACCAGGCAACGAAATCTCATTTTATGCATATTGCTGAGAAGATAAAAAAACTAGCCATGGAAAAGGCTTCGGAGGTCATTGATATTCGGAGGCATTTACATGCAAACCCTGAACTCTCTTTTGAAGAGTATAACACTTCTGCGTTTATTAAAGAGCATTTGCAAAGACTTGGTGTAGGTCAGGTTAAAACCATGGCAAACACAGGAATTGTAGCTTTAATTGAAGGTAAAAACCCTAACAAAAAAAGTATTGCTCTAAGGGCAGATATAGATGCGCTTCCAATAAATGAGCTAAGCGATAAATCTTACAAGTCAAAAACACCTGGTGTAATGCATGCTTGTGGACATGACGTACATACCGCATCGCTTTTGGGCACTGTAGCAATTTTACAAGAAATAAAAGATCAATTTGAAGGTACTGTTAAGTTAATTTTTCAACCAGGGGAAGAAAAAACACCCGGCGGCGCCTCCTTAATGATTAAGGAGGGCGTATTGCAAAACCCTACAACCGAGGCAATAATTGGTCAGCACGTTATGCCATTAATACCTGTGGGTGAAGTGGGCTTTCGAGAAGGACTATACATGGCTAGTGCCGATGAATTGTATGTAACTGTAAAAGGTAAGGGCGGGCATGCAGCTATGCCGGATCACAATATAGATCCTATTCTTGTAGCTTCACACATCATTGTAGCATTGCAGCAAATCGTAAGTCGCAATTGCGATCCAAAAATGCCTACGGTACTATCTTTTGGCAAATTAGAAGCGTTGGGGGCTACCAATGTTATACCTAATGAAGTTTATATAGAAGGCACATTCAGAACGATGGATGAACAGTGGAGAACTGATGCACATAAGAAAATGAAAAAAATGGCAGAGTGCATTGCAGAAGGAATGGGTGCAGAATGTGATTTTAATATTGTGAAGGGATATCCATTCTTAAAGAATGACAATGAGCTTACTAGACGACTGAAGAGCAATGCTGTCGATTACCTAGGTAAGGAGAAAGTTCATGATTTGGATATGTGGATGGCAGCGGAAGATTTCGCTTTTTATTCTCAAAAAACGGAAGCTTGCTTCTATCGATTAGGTACTCGAAACGAAGCAAAAGGCATTGTGTCCGGTGTTCATACACCTACCTTTGATATTGATGAAAATGCATTGGAAATAGGTTCTGGATTGATGGCTTGGTTTGCAGTTAAGGAGCTTTTAGAAAAGTAATGTTAACTTATTGTTAATGACCAAAGTCAAAAAGTGTTAAAATGTTAGGCTATTCATAGGTAGTTTTTTTAAATAAAATATTAATCTACTGATTTTGAATTGTTTAGCCAGAATATTGAATTTCAATTTATTAACAATTCTTTTATATGCTTTAAGCTTTTAATTCCGGCTATCAATTTTAAATTTGCCTTTTGTAAACGGGGCTGCCGGCATTAGCCATTAATTGAATTGCAATTACTACTAAAACTTGGAAATTTTTTGATGAGGCTTGAAGTGTCGGGCATACATACGCAAAGGCGGATAAAGATAGTCTTGCTGGCTATTTTTGTAGTTCTACTATTTCTTTTTTCAGTGAATCTTCTGTCTACCACTCTTTCTATGTTGGGCAAAGACACTGTGTACAAGCTACTTAATATCACTATCAATCCATTCATCGGTCTGTTTATTGGTTTATTGAGCACAGCTATTTTGCAAAGCAGCTCTGCCACCACATCCATGATTGTTGCAATGGTAGCCTCGGGTTCATTGACCCTGAGCAATGCCGTTCCAATAGTTATGGGTGCAAATATTGGCACGACAATGACCTCAAATCTTGTTTCACTTAGTTTCATTGCTCGAAGAGGTCAGTTTCGCAAAGCATTGACAACCGCCACTTCGCATGATTTTTTCAATATATTCACTGCCTTTATCGTGTTTCCATTGGAATATTATTATAATATTTTAAGTGATGCTTCAGAATATCTGGGTCGCTTACTTTCTTTTGATAATAATTCAGCTACTTATGGACAATTGAAGGTGATTTTTTTGGAGAAAATACCTTTGAGTCAATGGATTATTTCGGTGATAGGAAACAATTATATTGTAGCATTAATGGCAGTTATACTTATTTTGGTTTCTATCAAGTGGTTGTCAAGAATAATTTATAACGAACTTATAGGCAATTCAAGAAACTGGTTCGAAAGATATATTTTTAAAAATGCTTACAAATCATTCCTATGGGGTGCCGCAGTTACAGTGAGCGTTCAGTCGAGTTCAGTAACCACTTCTCTTGTGGTGCCAGTCGTTGCCAATGGACAAATAAAATTTAAAAATGCATTTCCATTTATTATAGGAGCCAACATTGGCACAACTATTACAGCATTGATTGCCTCCTTGTTCAGGAGTGAAGCTGCCATAAGTATCGCGATAGCACACCTATTATTTAATTTAATAGGCGTTATTATTTTTCTACCTTACAAGCCACTCCGTAAAATCCCAATGCAAATGGCTATACGATTAGGTAAACTCACCAAAAAGCATCGTATAGCAGGATTTATATATTTGATTTTGTGCTTCTTTCTTATTCCGTTTCTTTTTATTTTTTTTAGTAGCTAGCTGTAATCTAAAGATTCACAACCTAAATTATGGTTGAGGCGTTATATTTATTACTTTCGTAATTAAACAACCCACAAAACCATTGAAAGAAAGATCTATATTTCAGGAGATGTTCAACATTGACCGCCTACTAGATTCAATTACCCACTATGTGGAAACTAAAAGCGACTTGGTCAAACTCCAAGTAAAAGAGCAAATCATAAAAATAATTACCGCACTCACCACAGCAGTATTTACTTTATCATTTGTTTTCTTTTTTGCTTTTTTTATCAGCTTATCCATAGGTTTTTATTTGAATGTGCTATTAGAAAGCCAATATTTTGGATTTGCAATCATAGCAGGTGTATACCTGCTTTTGGGCATTTTGGTGTTTGTGTCAAAAGACACTTTAATATCAGAGGTGATATATGACACCTTCTTCAAAAAAACAATGGAAGACGAACCTTTAAACGATGAAGAAGATGAGCGGACTTAAGCATATACAAGATAAGAAACGGCAATTACGTACAGATGCAAAAATTGCCAGAGAAAAATTACTCACTGAAGTAGAAGTATCCAGAGTTGGTGCAACTGTTTCTTTAAAAAAGGGATTGCTTTTAGGCGCTGGTGTTTTTATTGCAATAACCATAATTAAAAAAATTTTTATACCTTCACACAAACCTCAACAAATAATGCAAAGTGGTGGTAGTTTAATGGCTACTGCCGGCAGTAGAGTAAAATTGAAAATATATGAGCAATTTATGTACAACATTGCCCTCTTTTTACTTATGATCGCCAGAAATAAACTCACAAATTACCTTGACGAGCAGGGAAAACATGGTCGAGCAGAGCATTTTACAGAATCTGAATCATAATATTAGACGTGGTAAAAAAGCACTGGCTGTTTTACTAGATCCGGATAAAATTCCCCAGGGAGCTGATTTTGAGAGCCTGATTTTTTCATGTATAGAACAACAAGTAGATTTCATTTTTGCAGGAGGCAGTTTGATCTCTTCCGGGCAATTAGAGGATTTAGTTGATCGAGTCAAGGCACATACTTCAATACCAGTTATTCTATTTCCTGGCAGTAACTTGCATATATGTAAGAAGGCCGATGCTATTTTATTTTTATCGCTAATATCTGGGAGAAATCCAGATTTTTTAATTGGTCAGCATATAAGTGCTGCTCCAATACTTCGAAAAAGTGAACTGGAGATTTTACCAACTGGGTATTTGATTATTGAATCGGGTACAGCCACAACTGTCTCTTATATGAGTAACACTATGCCTATTCCGCGTGAAAAATCAGATATAGCCGTATGTACAGCCATGGCAGGTGAAATGCTGGGTCTGAAAATGCTGTATTTAGATGCAGGTAGTGGTGCGAAATATCCTGTACCTGGCACTATGATTGAAGCCGTTAAAAAATCAATTGGGATACCGCTTATTGTTGGTGGAGGAATCAAAGATTCCGTAGCAGCATTTAAAGCTTATGAAGCGGGAGCCGATGTATTGGTAATAGGTAATGGTATTGAAAAAAATCCGGATACACTCAAGCAAGTAGCTGAGGCTACCCGGATTTTTAATGAAGGATTAAATATTCATCAGTGATTCACGGCGGCGCATTTTGCCGGCAGGTATTCCAAACATCATTTTGAAGCGCCTGCAAAAATAGGCCGTATCTTTATATCCGACATCTCTTCCAATATCTCTTATGCTCTTTTTCGAGGTGCGTAATAAGCTTACGGCTTTTTCCATTCGTTGGTATTCAATATAATCTTGCGGATTGATACCAGTAAGCATTTTAAAATATTGTCCTACATAGTCCTCAGATACATTGGCCACACTGGCAAGTTTTTTATTTGAGAGATCTCCTTCCAAATGCTCTTTGATGTAGGCAAAAATATCTATAAGTCGCGGGTCTTTAAAGTAGGTGCTATTGGTAGCAAGCTGCTCTACAAACAAACGGTTGGTTAGTACGAAGCGAATAACTTCAACCACCATAATGTCAGTAAACAGCTTCACGATTCTTTCATGACCAGCCAAGTTACTGCCAATTTCACCTAAAATGGCACTGATCGAATCATTCACTTTTTTGTAACCTATCAATACAAAAGGTGGTATGTCGAGAGAAGAGAAAAAGTTAACAGAATCGAATACCCTGGCATCGAAAGATATATAACTAAAGTTGTCAGCAGTTTCTTCTTCTAATTCATCATAGGGAAGACTTTTGAAATATTGCTCACGTTTAGATATAAAATCATCGTTTGAAAGACTTACAGTTGCGCCTTTGCCATAAGTAATTGATACATTTTTTCCTCCAGGAATAAAGAGTATTTCACCTTTACCTACAATGGTTTTTTCTTTCCCGTAGCGTATTTCTCCCTGATTTACTCGAATAATGGTGTTTTCCACATCGTAGTAATTCTCTATCGTGATAGGTTGCAGTATTCGGATATTCCTGGCTTTCTTAAAGTGCACCGCCAGCGATTCGATAATCTTATTATAATCTTCCATCTAAGAATTGTACAATATTTATAATTTTACAAAAAGTACCTTTATTTCATAGCGTTGTGGTAGTATTCTATATATACGAATGTTTTCCTAAAAAATTATTTTTAAAGTACAATTTTAATAAAAATAAATTGTACTTATACCAGAAACCTGAAAAAAAACTATCTTAATAGTTCTCTGGATATTACTATTTTTTGTATTTCAGAGGTTCCTTCGTAGATCTGGGTGATTTTTGCATCGCGCATCATGCGCTCTACATGGTACTCTTTGACATAGCCATAACCACCGTGAATTTGTACAGCTTCTAAGGTTGTTTTCATTGCAACACCTGAAGCATACAGCTTGGCTGCTGCAGCTGCTTTTACATAATTTTGCCCCTTATCTTTAAGCCAGGCTGCTTTTAAACATAATAAGCGTGCTGCCTCAATCTCTACTTCCATATCGACCAATTTAAACTGTATCGCTTGATGCTCATAAATCGGCTTGCCGAAAGTTTTTCGCTCCAGGGCATAAGCAAACGAGCGCTCATAGGCTCCAGAGGCTATGCCAAGCGCCTGGGCAGCAATGCCTATTCTGCCTCCATTTAGTGTGCTCATGGCGAATTTGAACCCAAAGCCATCTTCGCCTATTCGGTTTTCTTTTGGTACTTTCACATCTGTGAACATAATCGAATGTGTGTCTGATGCTCGTATTCCAAGCTTTTGTTCTTTCTTGCCGACTTTACATCCATCCATATTTTTTTCAACAATAAATGAATTTATGCCCTTATGTCCTTTATCAGGATCTGTTTGAGCCATTACCAGATAAATAGATGCAGTGCCACCATTTGTAATCCAATTTTTTGTACCATTTAAAAGATAGTAATCACCACAGTCGATAGCCGTAGTATGCTGAGAGGTGGCATCTGATCCTGCTTCTGGTTCTGATAAGCAAAAAGCGCCTAAAAAATTTCCTGTAGCCAGTGGGATAAGATATTTTTCTTTTTGTGCTTCAGTTCCATATTTTTCAATACCCCAACAAACCAGCGAATTATTTACAGACATAATAACTGCGGTGGAGGCATCAACCTTTGCAATTTCTTCCAATGCCAGCACATAGGAAACAGTATCAATGCCACTGCCCCCGTATTTCTGGCTTGTCATCATGCCTAGAAAACCAAGTTCTCCTAATTTCTTGACTTGATCTACTGGGAAAGTCTCGTTGGTATCTCTATCTATAACACCGGGTAAAAGTTCTTTTTTGGCAAATTCTCGGGCAGCATCGCGCACAGCAATTTGTTCTTCACTCAATTGAAACTCCATGAAATCGAATTTAGGAAAATAAAAAACCGCATTTATCCTATCAACGTGAAAGGATAAATGCGGTTTGATGTGGTGAGAGAATTACAATCTTTTAATCGCGGTTCCCCAAGAAAATCGACAAGTAGTATAATAAGGTTACCAGTGAACTCAGTGCTGCTACTACATAGGTCATAGCCGCCCATTTTAGTGCATCTTTGGCCATACCATGTTCTTGAGAACTGGTAACACCAGTAGAAGAAATCCATTGCAGAGCTCTACGGCTGGCATCGAATTCTACAGGCAACGTAACCAGTGAAAATGATGTAATGATGGCATAGGCACCTATGATCGCCAGTAGCACATAGTCATAGGGAAATGTCTGAAATAAGAATGCGCCACCGAAAATACTTGCAAAAACAATAATGTTTATGATTTTTCCGCTAACAGCTTGGAGTGGCACAAGTTTACTTCTCAGCTCCAACCAACTGTAGGCGGTAGCATGCTGAATGGCATGTCCACATTCATGTGCAGCAACAGCCGCTGCAGCTGCACTACGACCTTGGTATACACCTTCACTCAGGTTAACTGTTTTGTTAGCCGGATTGTAGTGATCAGTAAGTTCTCCAGGAGTGCTAATAACCTGTACATCGAATATTCGATTGTCTTTGAGCATTTTGTGGGCAATCTCCGCCCCACTTAATCCAGATGAAATTCCGATTTGTGAATATTTACGGAACTTGTTTTTTAATCTTTGGCTTACTGCGAAGCTCAAGATCATAAATGCAATAATGATTACGAAATACATGGCTTTTAATAATACTGTTTTATTTTTTTAATTATGTTCGAAGTTGAGAACCCCTCAACCAGTTCGATGGTTTCTACTTTTCCACCATTTTGCAATACGGTATCTGCTCCGACAATGTTGCTCACTTTATAATCACTCCCTTTTATAAGTATATCCGGCAATAAATAACTAATTAAATCAGCCGGTGTTTCTTCTTCAAAACAAACAACCAGATCAACGAAATGAAGTGCTGCAATTAACCTCATTCGTGCTTCTTGCGAAACAATTGGTCTTCCTTCTCCTTTTAAAAGCTGAACCGAAGCATCACTATTAATACCAACAATCAAATGTTGACCTTTTTTGCTAGCTTTTTCAAGGTATTCTACATGGCCAAGATGCAGTATATCAAAGCACCCATTGGTAAATACAACTTTTTCATGTTGACTTTGCCAGCTTTTTACTTGTGAGCGGCATTCACTCCAACTTTTTATTTTATCAGCTACCCACATATGCATCTCGCTTCTTTAAGAATAAACTCAATACAAAACCGATTGCTCCTGTAACCAACAATAGTAAAAATTGAGAGGTATGTAATAAGAAGGCAAAAAACTTACCATCAGCATCGCCAATACCATAAAGTAGCAAAGCCCCACTTACTAATAAATGGTATGGCCCAATTCCCCCTTGCACAGGTGTTGCCATAGCTACACCACCCATAAGTAGTACAATTAATCCGGCTAGCCAACTCAATCCTGATGTTTCGGCAATGCTGAAAAACACAACATAAGACATAAGATAATATAACACCCAAATCAGTATTGTCGAAATCCAAAAGCCAGTTGTGTTTTTTAGCTTTCGGATACTAAGCATGCCTTCAACGAGTGACCTAAGCAAGTGTCGGATTTTAATAAATAAAGGGTTGCGTTTAATCCTTTGTTTGAAAATTCGAAGGAATATAAAAATAGCTACTGCCAAAAATATGAGAATGGAAACCAAAACAATCAACCGTGCAATGGTTTTATCATATCCATCGAGGGATCCCTCAAAATAACTCATTACGAATCCATTGAGTTTGTCAAACTCTAACATGAATGCAACAAAAGCTACTAAAAATAGGCAAAGTAAATCAACTACACGTTCTGTAACCACAGAGCCTATGGAGGTCGTCATTGCCACACCATCTGTTTTTTTCAGGACACCGCATTTCGTCACCTCACCCATGCGTGGCACCATAAGATTGGCGAAATATCCAGTCATGACGGCCAGGAAAGTTCTTGAGGTTTTCAATTGGTAACCTACAGGTTCTAGAAGAAGGTTCCATCTATAAGCTCGCAAATAATGGCTAAGGAGTGCAAAAATGAAAGAAAGAATAATCCAATAATAATTGACTTGGCCAAATCTTGAAAGCATTTCGCGGAAATCAAGATCTTTATAAACATACCAAAGTAAAAATCCAGCAATACCAAGTGTAATAAGGTATTTGCCGACAGATATCAGGCTTCTGAATATGGATCTATTCAAGCAACTTGTTGTTTTTGTCAGGAAAAATTATCACGGGTTTATATGCCTTGGCTGACTCAAATGGCATACTGGCATACGAAATTACAATTACAATGTCGCCTACCTGGGCTTTACGAGCCGCAGGGCCATTGAGACAAACCTCACCAGAACCTCTTCTACCTTTAATTACATAGGTTTCTAAGCGCTCACCGTTGTTTATATTTACAATGTGAACTTTTTCGTTCTCAATAATATTAGCAGCCTCCATCAAATCCTCATCTATGGTTATACTGCCCACATAATGAAGTTCTGCTTGAGTTATTTTTACTCTATGTATTTTAGATTTTAAAATCTCGATATTCATAATACGAAAATCTGTTTGCAAGTTACTAAAAAACCTGAATGTTATCTATCAATCTCACTTTTCCGAGCCAGAGTGCTGTGCATATCGAACAAGAGATTTCGCTTGAAATATTTCTTATTGAAAGCATGCTATCTGAATTTACAACGTCGAAGTACTCAAGATGGAAGCAATTAGCATTTTCAAGTTTTTGTACAGCGTCATGTATAGTATCATCAATTGCCATACCAGCTTTTAAATTTTCAGCAGCTTTACTAAGTACTTGATAAATTAATGGAGCTTTAAGTCTTTCTTCTGAAGAAAGTCTAAGGTTTCGAGAAGATAATGCCAAACCGTCTTCTGCTCTTACAGTATCCACACAATGTAAATTTATAGCAAAAAACAGTTCTTTCACCATTTGCTTAATGATGGCGAATTGTTGCAGGTCTTTACGGCCAAAGTAGGCATTGTGGGGCATTATAATATTAAAAAGTTTTGAAACTACGAGGCCAACTCCTTGAAAATGCCCAGGTCTGAATTTTCCTTCCAATATATTTTCTAGGTATCCGAAGTTCATGCCGAGCAAGCTGCCTTCAGGGTACATAAGTTGGTCGCTAGGTAAAAAAACCAGGTTGCAACCAGCTTTTCTTAAGACATCAAGGTCGCCTTCAATATTTCGCGGATAATGAGCCAAGTCTTCAGAATTGTTGAATTGCGTAGGGTTTACATAAATTGAGCAAACGGTTGTATCATTTTCCACAACCGATTGTTTAATCAATTGAATATGACCTTCGTGAAGTGCACCCATGGTAGGCACAAAGCCAATTGTCATGACATTTTGTCTGGCAGATAACAATCGATTTCTCAGACCATCAATTTCCCTGAATACTTCCATAACAAGCTGAAAAAGTCCTAAAAGGGCGCAAATCTACACGATAATTTGTAAACAGTATTGAAAAGCGCATATTATTTCGTATTTTTGTAAATAATTTAATAAAGTATTTAATAACCTAGCACAATTATGTCAAAACTGCGAATACTTTATGTAGCGAGTGAGATCAACCCTTTTTTACAAACTTCGCAAGTAGCAGAGTTGGTAAGAAAGTTGCCTCAGGCGATGCAGGAACGTGGAATGGAAATTCGTATCCTGGTGCCAAGATTCGGTTTAATCAATGAAAGAAAGAACAGGCTTCACGAAGTTGTTCGGCTTTCAGGAATTAACATCTCTGTAGGCGAGGAAGAAAAACCGCTCATCATAAAGGTAGCTTCAATTCCCAATGCAAAATTACAAGTGTATTTTATTGACAATGAGGATTACTTCCACAGGAAGTTTGTTTTCCACGATAAGGAAAATAAATTTTATGAGGATAACGACGAGCGTGCCATTTTCTTTTGCAAAGGCGTGCTTGAGACTGTAAGGAAACTCGGATGGGCTCCAGATATTGTTCATTGTAATGATTGGATGACCAGTTTGATTCCAATGTACTTAAAGACAACGTATAAAAACGATCCGATCTTTAAAACTACCAAATCGGTTTTCACTGTGTACGATAGCAAATTTTCTCATAAATTTGGCACTGATTTGCTCAGTAAAGTAAAGATGATGGACATTGAAGACAGTATGCTCGCTCCTTTAGAGAGTGGCGACTTTGTTGGATTTATAAAAACTGGTATCCAATATGCTGATGCAGTAATTAAATCTGAAACAGAGTTTAAAAATGGCCTCAATGCCTTATTCTCAGAGCTAAGTGACAAAAATAAAATTAACACCATTGACATCGAAAAAGACGAAAACTGCGAAGAATCGTATTTCAACTTATATAATGAACTTGCGGGATAGCAAATCAGGGTTGCTTGCCATAGCAGCCCTGCTATTTTTTTTCTCTTGCGATGAACCAGGGGAAATAGGTATTGGCATTGATCCGGAAAACTCTAATCTTAAAGCTGTTTATGTAGAAATTCCGTTAAAGATAACCCAAGTTAAAGCACCTCCTTTTATTGTACTTGATAGTACAGATGCCATAGGGCCTTTTCTTATTGGGGCCGAGAATAATCCATTATTTGGCACCTCGTCTGCTAAAAGTTTTACCCAGATTGTTCCAAGAGATACGACCTTTAGAGCAAATGAATCGTTTGTTTTGGATAGTGTGACTGTAACCATGACCTTTGATTATATTTATGGTGCTGGCGCGAGTACATCTGTGCAGAAGATTGCCATCCATGAGCTTACCGAAAATATTGATATTTCTACCAATCGTTATTTTTCGAATGATGCAGTAGCTTATAATCCAGAACCTTTAGGTGAGGTTTCTTTTATGCCCAATACGGTACAGTACGACACAGCCAACTCATTTAGTGCTCGGTTGAGGCTCGATGATGAGCTTGGGCATCGCTTTATCGATGAAGCTAAGAAGGCCAATGGCGGTGTATTTTCTCAAAGAACGGGCTTCTCTTCGTTCTTTAATGGTTTGGCATTTGTACCTGGAGAAGATAATAATTGTATGATGCGTATTTCGCCGCCAGTATCTAACTTGACACTGCATTATCATACCAATACCGATACTTCCAGTTACATTCTTCTTTATAGAAATGCCATTTCTTTTTACAACATCGAAAGAGATTTTCAGGATTCTCCTTTGAGTCCATTAACTGCAGAAAATGAATATGTAGAACTAGACGATGAGCTATTTTATGTGAAATCTGGTGTAGGTACGTTGGCTAGGGTAAGTTTCTCGCCGGTTAAAGATTATTTTGATACCATTCCTAATAAAATTATTACTAATGCTGTTTTTGAAATTGAAACGGAACCCTTTGATAAATATTTTGAGCCACCACTTAGGTTAGATGTATTTTCCCTGGCAGGTAATTACAACTTGAATTTACTATCACGAAGTAGTAATTTGGTTAATTTTATCAATAGCTACTCTATGTATTTCACACCTAATCCCATTGATGAAGATGACCCCGGTGCACCTCGATTTGGAAAATATCAGGTAAGAAATAGACAAGCTCTGCAAAATCAGAATGCACCTCAGGACATTACATCAAGCATTCAAAGCTTGCTTGGCGGAAACAATAGTTTGTTAGACTGGATCATTGTGCCTACATCTTATGGCTTTTCTTCCGATCAATTTGTAGCGCAAAAAAGTAATATTAAACTCAAGATTTATTATACAACCTTGAGAGAATAAATTTGTAGACCCAAATTATCACAAAACACCTCTAACCTTATGTGCGGAATAGTTGCCTATATAGGTAGTAGAAACGCCAGTGAAGTCGTTTTAAAGGGACTAAAAAGACTTGAATACCGGGGCTATGACAGTGCTGGTATAGCGCTGGTTTATCCGGGAAATCTAGACCTTTTCAAAAAGAAAGGAAAAGTATCAGAGTTGGAAGACTTTATGGCAGATCATAAGATCACCGGAAGTACTGCCATAGGCCACACCCGCTGGGCCACCCATGGTGAGCCAAACGACGTGAATGCGCACCCGCATTTAAATATGAACGGCAATCTGGCTATAATTCATAATGGCATAATAGAAAACTACGCTTCACTTAAGAAAGAACTAAGTACAAAGGGATACATTTTTACCAGTGAAACTGATTCAGAGGTAGTAATTCACCTCATCGACGATATTCAGAAAAATAATGATTGTAGTCTTGAAGAAGCTGTAAAGCTTGCACTCAAAAATGTAGTGGGTGCTTACGCTATTGTAGTAGCTTCAAAAGACAATCCCGACTCATTGATAGCCGCAAGAAAAGGTAGTCCTTTGGTTATTGGCCTGGGCAAGGATGAGTATTTTCTAGCCTCGGATGCCACGCCTATAGTTGAGTATACGCAAGATGTTGTTTACCTCAATGATTATGAAATAGCTGTAATTAGTAAAAACGGCATAACCATAAAAGATACTGGAGATCTTCTGCAAACTCCTTATATCCAAAAGCTGGAACTGGAATTGGAAGCCATTGAAAAAGGTGGTTTTGAGCATTTTATGCTGAAAGAGATTTATGAACAGCCTATATCTGTTCGAGATGCCATGCGCGGTAGATTAAATGCCGCCAAAAGACATCTGGTACTTGGAGGATTGAGAGATTATAACGATCAACTGGCGAATGCCGAGCGCATCATCATATTAGGGTGCGGGACTTCCTGGCATGCCGGTCTGGTGGCAGAGTACTTTTTCGAAGAACATTGTCGAATTCCAGTTGAAGTTGAGTATGCTTCTGAATTCAGGTATAGAAATCCGGTAATTAATAAAGGAGACGTTATACTTGCCATATCGCAATCCGGAGAAACCGCAGATACTTTGGCCGCTATGGAAATGGCTCGTAGCAAAGGTGCACTCCTGATAGGTGTTTGTAATGTTGTAGGGTCTTCCATCGCTCGTAGTTCTCATGCCGGAGCTTACATGCATGCTGGCCCCGAGATTGGCGTAGCCAGTACTAAGGCATTCACCGCGCAACTTATGGTGCTTTTTATAATGGCATTAAAAATGGCACAAGATAGGGGAACCATTGAAGAGAAGAAATTCATAGAGCTATTGGAAGGGCTTGAGGAAATGCCCGATTTGATAGAGAAAACTTTGAAACTGAATAGCCAGATTGAGTATATCGCCGGGGTATTTAAGGATTCAAGAAATTTTTTATACCTGGGTAGGGGATATAATTACCCTGTGGCATTGGAAGGAGCGCTTAAGCTCAAAGAAATATCCTATATACATGCAGAGGGTTATCCTGCTGCTGAAATGAAGCATGGTCCTATTGCACTAATTGATGAGGATATGCCTGTGGTGTTTATAGCCATGCAAGACAGTTCGTATGAAAAAATCATCTCCAATATTCAGGAGGTCAGGGCAAGAAAAGGTGAAGTAATTGCCATAGTAACTGAAGGCGACGAACATATCAGCAGCTTAAGCGATTATATAATTGAAGTACCGAGAACAGCCGAAGCATTAATGCCATTGATATCTGTGATCCCTTTGCAGCT